>JAZKZQ010000181.1:0-7088 GCA_045612745.1 Cellulosilyticum sp.
ACCTTATTATATGTTATTTTCTTATGTTTTCTGTACCTTTTCATATAACTAGAAACATAACTAGAAACTTAAATTTCTAGTTATGTTTCTAGTTATGTTTCTCATTGATTATTTCTGTATAACAAACTCTCTCACAAAATATTCATGAAAAAGTCTATTACTTGTAAGTTCCGGGTGAAAAGAAGTTGCTAATATGTTGTCTTGTCTACATGCCACTATTTTTCCTTCTATCTTTAATAATATTTGAACTTTTTTGCCTACACTGCTTACGTAAGGTGCTCTAATAAAAACTAAAGGAATAGGATTAGCACTAACCTCTTTTATAATCGCCTTAATTTCAAAACTCCCTAATTGCCTACCATATGCATTGCGCTTTACCGTAATATCCATTACTGCCAAGTGCTTTGCTATATCCTCTTCAATTTGTTTTGCTAAAAGAATCATCCCTGCACAAGTCCCCCAAACAGGTAATCCTTCATTAATTTTATTTCTTAATGATTCCAACATACCAAACCTATTAAGTAGCTTACCTAATGTTGTGCTTTCTCCACCTGGAATAATAAGGCCGTCTAGCTTTTCTAGATCTTCTACATACTTTACACTCACTGGCTCTATATCCTGTATCTCTTTTAGCATATGAAGATGTTCTTCTACACCACCTTGTAAGGCTAAAACACCTACTCTTTTCATTCTACCACCCTCTTGTAGCATAAAGTTCTTTTTGATTAAGTTGGCGAATATCTAAGGAATCCATTGCTTCTCCTAATCCTCTTGAAACGTCTGCCAATATCTTGGGGTCATTATAATATGTTGTTGCCATTACTATAGCTTTAGCCCTTTGTTCTGGATCTGAAGATTTAAATATTCCTGAACCTACAAATACTCCATCTGCTCCTAGTTGCATCATTAATGCTGCATCAGCTGGTGTTGCAATGCCACCAGCTGCAAAATTTACAACTGGTAATCTTCCATTTTCCTTAACATACAGAATAAGATCATATGGTGCACCCAATTCTTTTGCAATTGTCATAAGTTCTTCAGGCGTTGCTCCTACCACTCTAGCAATATCTCTATTCATTGTACGCATATGCCTTACCGCTTCTACTACATTACCAGTCCCCGCTTCTCCTTTTGTACGAATCATAGCTGCACCTTCTCCTATACGCCTAAGTGCTTCTCCTAAATTACGTGCTCCACATACATAAGGTACTTTAAAATCATGCTTGTTAATATGATATTCTTCGTCTGCTGGTGTTAACACTTCACTTTCATCTATATAATCTATTTCTAAAGCTTCAAGGATTTGAGCCTCTACAAAATGACCAATACGTACTTTTGCCATAACAGGAATACTTACTGCTGCTTGAATCTCTTGAATCATCTTTGGATCAGACATTCTTGCCACACCACCATATTTACGAATATCTGATGGCACACGTTCTAACGCCATTACAGCAACTGCCCCTGCTTTTTCAGCAATAATTGCTTCCTTTGAGTTGACAACATCCATAATGACGCCACCTTTTAACATCTGTGCTAGATTTTTATTTAATGCTAATCTTTCACTCATTTTATATTTCCCCTCTACTTTTAATTTTATTTTGTACCGATACAATGGTTTTACTTTTCCTAGAAATTAACCATATCCTATCACATTCTTTTTTCAAGATAAATATATTTTAACAATTCTTTATCTTTATTACCTTTTGTATCCATACACTTAAATTGTGTCGTTACATAACTTATTATTGCGATACAATGTTCATCCAATTTCTTAACCCGAGTAGGATGCTAATCATTACTTGATGATCTGACCTATCACACAACCGTACGTAAGGTTCCATATATGGCAGTTCTTTGGTGTTTGGTTATCCTTTTTGCAGATAGTCTTCTATTCGTTAAGATTGTGCCCATGTTAGGCATAACACAAAAAAGGTCTCATACCAAATTTTTGTATGAGGCCTTTTTAAAATTCATTCTTCATTTACTTAAAATAACTGTTTAAAAATAACTAGTACTAAATTATTTTCATATAACCATTTAAATAATACACTGGCTTGTATGTATGTTTCTAAATCCTGATAAGCTGGTATAGCTATAACACATGGTACTATTAAGGCTACAATCCAAAATGTAATTAATCCCTTCATACCCCCTATACAAAACCCACCAATATGGTTCAAGCTAGAAATGACAGGTAATTTAGCCACTATGTTTCCTAACATACGTAAACTTCCTACTAATACACATTTTAAAATAAACCATGTAATAAGTAAGGCTAACATTGCTACTACTATATTGGTAATAGATATACTAACATAATCTACTATGTTTTGAACACCTAATACCTTATACACTTCTGTGTTATTATTCTTCACCAATGATTCACTAATAAATTCTGGAAGCCATGTGATATTGTCTGTAATAGCCTTTCCTTGAGTTCGAATACCTGCCCCAAAATTAATATTACTAACTTTGTAACTAATCCATTCGTTAATTCTACTGTATAGTGGGGTGATTTTTAAGATAGAATTTACTACTGGGTACACCATAAATGATAAAATAAGTGCTCCGACGGAGCTTAATAATGTTAATATAGTATCTATTATTCCCCGTTTACTACCTATAACTGCAAAAATAAGTAATATAACTAAAATAAAAATATCTAGCATTTTATGCCACCTTTCTCTTGGGTGTTAATAATATTACTTTTTCCTTTGTTACTGCTATACCTTTTCTACTTTCTGGTAAGTAAAATACTTTATTTACATCAATTGTACTTTTATAATAAAATATTTGAGTCCCAAGTTTATTATAACCTAAAAATTGATTTCCTGAGCCTACTATAACCCCCTTGCTATCTGCATATATATAATCTGTTGCTACTTGTAAATCCGTTTCAAATGTTTTCGAGCCCTTTGCATCCCAAAAAGAAAGTTTATCTTTTCGGTGAATAATACTACTTGCTACATTATCTGCTGAAACTATCGGCAAGAAACCCTCTCCATAACTACTTCTTTTATACAAATATGGTCTAAATACCGAATTGATATTGGCAATACTTTTTATTTCATTCCCATTTATGTCATACCATGTTATTTTTTTATCCCCAGTACTTACCCAAATATTATCTTTTATGAACTCTACTTCATAAATTAAATTATCCTTCTCAATAAGACCATATTTTACTCCTGCACCTTCCTCATTACTCTCTCGTTTCATTGCTATAGCACGTATAGACGAAGTTAAAACTGGTTCATCAGTTTTAATATATGTTGCAAACAATAAGTTATTATCTGGTGAAAGCTCCACATTGGTTGGATAACCCTCCATCTTAGTATAGCTAACCATACCACCTAAATATCGTCCATTTACATCATAAGCAGCTACCATATTACCGTCTTCTAAATTCTGAATTACACTTATACCTCCCTTTTCATTTACAGAGAAATATGCAATAGTATTATCACAGGTAATATCCACCACTTTTCCCTTAGTATCAAACAATGATATTTGTTTCCCCTCTTTGGTTCCTACTGCTATGTATGGCTCCCTTTGCTTTACTACATAATTATTGGCACTTAACGTATCGGACCATATTTCATAACCATCTAAATCATAGGCGATAATACCATCTCGATTAATCTTAACCACCTGTTTATTATTTAGTGTAATAAAACTATTCTCCTTTATATCTAAACTTAAAATTTCTTTTCCTTCACTTAAGTTCATTATATTTCCAGTCAATGAAAATCCCATAAATCTATTTCCAAATATGTATATTAGTATACCTAACGTAATAAGAGCTAGTACCAAAGTAGTCGGTTTCATTGGCCCTCCCTTTAGTTTTTTAGCCATCTTAATTCCTCCTCTGATTATTACTTATGACTTTATCATACACTACTCCATTATTAATTCAAAGTAAAAGTAAATACCACTAAGGAATTTTTTAATCACTTAAAATAAAAAGGACTACCTAGGTAGCCCCTTTTACTCTATTACTTTTAACGCATTAAGGAACGATATACTTTTTCATATTTCTTGGCTGCATCATCCCATGAAAAACCTGAACGCATGCCATTGTATTGCATTTGTTTAAAATCTTCTTGATCTTTTACATTATAATAATGATATGCCTCTTCTATCTTTTTATACATCCAATATCCCGAACAGTCCTCAAACTCAAAACCTGTCCCTTTTTTAGTCTGCTTATCATAATGAATTACTGTATCCTTTAATCCCCCTGTTTTTCTAACTACAGGAACAGTGCCATAACGCATAGCTATAAGTTGTCCTAAACCACATGGCTCAAATATAGAAGGCATTAAAAATATATCACTACTTGCATAAATCTTTTGTGCTAATGGTTCATTGAAAGTTAAAAATGCACATACACGTTTTTTGTACTTATTTGCAAGGTATTTAAACATGTCTTCATATTCCCGTTCTCCCGTTCCTAATATCACAAATTGTACATCTAGTTCCATAATCTTATCCATTACCCAAGTTTCATAAACTTGTTGCTTCATTAAATCAAACCCCTTCTGGTCTGTAATTCGTGAAACAACTCCTATAAGCATACAGTCTCTTTCTTCTAAACCATATTCCCTTTGAAATGCTAATTTATTTTCTTTCTTTTTGTCTAATGTTTCTTCATTATAATTTACATAGATATAAGGGTCAGTTGCTGGATTATACACACTATAATCTATTCCATTTAATATCCCTTCTATCTTATAATATAATTTTTCACCTAAAAGACGATCTAGCCCACATCCATATTCATAGGTTTTAATCTCTTCTGCATAAGTTTGACTTACTGTAGTAATTTTATCTGAATAAATAAGGCCTGCTTTCATATAACTTACTGCACCATGATATTCAATATGCTCTGGTGTCATATAATCATTCGAAAGTTCTAATACATCTAAGGCCTCTTTTCCAAATAAACCTTGATATTTCAAATTGTGAATAGTATACACTGTTTTTATTTTAGAAAAGAAAGTATCTCTACTATACATGTCTTTGAGTAATAAACATAAAGGTCCTGTTTGCCAGTCATTACATTGTATAATATCGGGCATAAAATCAATATGACGCAACATTTCAAGAACACCCTTACAAAAAAAAGCAAAACGTTCATAGTCATCTTGATATCCGTACAATTCATCTCTTGAAAAATATGTATCGTTTTTTAAGAAGTAAGTAGGCACTATAGCGTCATCATAATACAAACTAACCCCTTGTACACGCCATCCTAAATAAACATCGTAACTCGTTATAAAATGTTTATCATGCTCAAAAAATTTACCTTTAATACATTGATAATATGGCATTACCACCCTAGCATCTATATCTAATTCACGCAATTTCTTAGGTAATGCACCTACAACATCTGCTAGGCCACCTGTTTTAGCATAAGGTGCTACTTCACTTGATACAAACAAACACTTTAGTGGTGGATTGTTCACAATGATACCTCCTAATTTTAACTCTTTCCTCCTTTTATAATACACTTTCCGCAGATGATTTGTATATAAAATTATTAAATAAAATAATTTTTCATTATTTAGGCATTTTTAATTTCTGACCTACATAAATATTATTTGTACTATCTAAACCATTTAAATTAGCAATTTCCAAAGATTTCTTGGCATCCTTATATTTATCATAACTTATATTAGCTAATGTATCACCTTGCTTAACAATATATATATCATATACCTCATCTGATTCTTCAACAGAAGTCTCAGTATTCTTTTGAATTACATCATCTTTTTTATCTACTTTTTGCTCTTTTTCGGCTAATGTATTATTTGAATCCGTCTCGCTAGCTATTATTTCTTTAGAAGTAGATTCGTCTATCTTATCCATACCCTCATTTCCATTAACTATTTCTAAATCAGAAGTAATATCCTCAGTAGCTTTATTTACAGCTTTAGCATTACTTGTCCCTATTTCTTCACCTAAAGCACCTTCAGGCTGTACAAATATACCATCTGTATCAGAATTCGTCATATTAGATTCAGTTACATCATTACCAAGAGAATTTGACATAACAGTAGCTACCTTACTATTTTCTAAGTTCTTATTATCATTCATACGTACGATTACACCTGTTAATGCCACTAAAATAATTGCTGCTGCCATAATTGTAAAGCTCATATTTTTCTTTTGAATATACTCTTCTTTTCTTATTTTACCAATCTCTCTAAACTGATTAACTACTGTATCTTTTATCTCTTCAGTCTCTCTTTTAGCAAACGGATGTTCTACCATATATCTTTGCATAGGCTCATTAGGTTCATAATACATACAATATCCACTTTGCTCTTTAAGTTCTTCATCTTCATATACATATACAGTCTCAACCTTATTAAGTGCATCTACTAACATAAACACACTACCAGCACCTTCAAAAACACTTCTATGCTCTCTCAATTCTTTCATTGTAAGCATCGTACCATAACCTGGTTGCATATGAAGCCAACCAATAATATCTTGTTCTGGAAAGTACTGTTTTCTAGTTTCTTCAATTTCATTAACAACTTCCAAATTAATCCATTCACTACCATCTGTAAGCCTACTTGTATCTACAGGAATCATTCCTGTAATCATTGCTTCTTTACTATCTAAGTAAACCTCTCCAATTAATATTGCTGCATTTTCCTTAGATAAATCCGCATAAGCATATTGATAAATATATGTATATACATAATCCTCCATATAAACATGATACTCACAATCCATATCGCCAACCATTTTTACATTATCAAGCTTTTTCTTATCTTGTCTACTCTTATTAGGAATCTCTCTCATACCACTTGCTTCAATTTCTTCTTGTGACTCTGTAATCTCTTCATACTCTGAAAATGCTTGTCCTATAGTAGATTGCTCAATTTCTTCTTGTAAATTAGTATTCTTAGACATTTCTGATTGTATTTGAACTTCATCTATTATCTCCTTGTCATCTGCATAAGCATCTCCATTAAAATATATCCCCTTACTATTTTTATTAACCTTATTACCTTGATTTTTATTTGGTCTATAAGATATTTTTCCCATAAGTATCCCCTTTCCATTTTTAT
>JAZKZQ010000182.1:0-7542 GCA_045612745.1 Cellulosilyticum sp.
AAGAAAAAGTAAAGGAGGGATAAAATGGATAATGCGTAATATTGCACTTGATAGATATAGCTATAATCATGCTAAGAAACGTAATAAAGAATTTGAGGTTATTCTTCATGAATTGGAAGAATGCATACCAGCAAAGCACACAGTGGAAATGGAGTATGAATTTATTTAGAAAAAGAAGGGATGCAGCTATGAAGAGCCAGAAGTTATATAGAGAGATAGGACTTATTGATGAAGGGCTTATTGAAGCAAGTGAAATTAGTGGGATAAATAAGAAAAGAATATATATGCTACCTAAATGGATTGCATGTGTATTAATGCTTGTGAGTTTAAGCTCTGTGTCTAGTATTTTAGTGGCTAAAGAATACTATGAAAATAAAAGTATGGAACTTTATATGAGCTATTTAACTATAGAAGATTTAGAGTTGGAAGCACCATATGAATATGATGTAGATAAGTTTTTTAAGGCTCTAAAAAGTGATCATGATGAATATGTGTACATAGCAATTAATAGATTAGTGGAATGCTTTAATAATGAGAAATTAAAAAAGAAAGCATTGAAGAATATAGAACCTTTAATAGAAAGTAATAATGAAAAAATTGCAGAAGCAGCTATATTTGCAATAGATATTTTGTCTGAAAAATATGAAAGTCCTTTTGTTTATAAATTGAGTGATGGAAGTATAGTATTTACGCTATTTAATAATTACTCTGATTATGGGAGTCAAAATGTGCTATGGAGAATAAAAGATAATAAACTTGAAGAGTGTTTAAGCTTTGCGAAACCATCATTATACATTAAAGAAATACATCCTTCACCAGATGGTAAATTAATTGCAGTCGTAACCTGTTCAAATAAGAGTGAATTTGTTCAGATTATTAATATAGAGAAGGGAAGAGTAAGTCCAGAACTAATAGAGTCAGCAAGAGTAAGATACGGAGCAGAAAAAGGATTAGAGACATGGATTAGGACAGATTATGAGAATTATAGTTATCTTAAGAGTATAAAATGGAAAGAAAATAACATTTTAGGGTTTGAAATAATTTTTACATATAATGATACTCAAGTAAGCGAAGAAGCTATAGTAACTTATAATTTTGATGAAAAGAAAATGAGTGTTAAATAGAATACAGGGTTATCACTTACTAATGAAATGGTGAATCGTATCATAAGTAAGTGATAGAAATACAGCTGTGTATTTTAGGTATTAGAATAGGACAGAAATATATATTGAAAAGGAGTTCGAGTAGAGTAAGATTATCTTAAAGGGGGAGATGGGTAAAATGACAAAAAAATTACAGGTTAACTTGGATGCGTTATAAATTAATTATTGATAAAGAATGAGATGGCACCTTTTAAGGTGCTATTTTATTGCAGTAATGGCGTAACTTAATCATTATCTAAGAAATGCAATGATAATTAACAATGGGACGTAATGAATGTTAACAAAGATTGGTGGTAAAAGAAGACACTAAGGCTTATTATATATATCATACTAAGCAATAGAGTAAAAGTAAGAGGGGGTAATAAGGTATGACAAAACCATTAGAAATACAAAAATTAAGGAAGGTATATCCTACATTTACATTAGATAATATTAGCTTTTCCTTAGAACCTGGTAAAATTACAGGGTTTATTGGAAGGAATGGGGCAGGTAAATCAACTACTTTAAATGCCCTTTTTAATTTTGTAAATCCTGATGCAGGGAGGGTTTTATTTTGGGGAGAAGATGTGAATACAAAAGAGTGTGAAATAAAGCAAAAGGTAGGATTTGTATCCAGTGGTGTCAATTATTATTCGACTAAAAAGTTAAAGAAAATTACTACCATTACCAAGATGTTTTATCATCAATGGGATGAAGATGCTTATAACAGATATATGCATTTATTTAAATTAGATGAGAATAAAACACCTAAACAGTTATCTGTAGGCATGAAGATAAAATACGCACTAGTGTTGGCATTATCTCATAAAGCAGAATTATTAATATTAGATGAGCCAACAAGTGGGCTAGACCCCGTATCTAGAGAGGAATTACTAGATATCTTTATAAGTCTCAGTGAAGAAGGAAAAACGATTCTTTTTTCTACCCATGTCACATCGGATTTGGAAAAGTGTGCAGACCAAATTATTTATATTAAAAATGGACAAATTAAAGCAGATAAACCTATAAAGGTATTTGTAGAAGAGTATAAGTTGGTGTTATTTGATAAAGAAGAAATGAGTGGGTTGCAAAAAGATTTATTAATAGGTGCTAAAAAAGCAAAGACGGGTATGACAGCACTGGTACCAAGTAAAAGAATGAATGAACTCAGTAAGTCATGGGCAGTGAGTGAGGCTACGCTAGATGATATTATGATTCACATGGAGGTGGAGTAGATGTTTAAGTTACTAAAGAAAGAGGTTAGTTTATCCATGCATCCAACGGTACCCATTATGATGTGTCTCGTTTTCATGGTGCTCATACCTAATTATCCCTATTTATTAATATGTTTTTATACTATCTTAGCCACTTTTTTTACTTGTTTAGTGGGTAGAGAGAACAATGATATTATTTATACCATGATGTTACCCATAGCAAAAGCTGATGTGGTAAAAGGGAGAATAATTTTTACAGTATGTCAGCAGGTGCTACAAATGATCTTATTAGTGCCTTTTATTTTCCTTAGTGCTTATTTAAATCCAATAGGTAATCAGGTGGGGACAGATGCCAATATTGCGTTAATAGGTATTGCCTTTTTAACTTATGGTATTTCTAATCTTGTATTTTATACAGTATATTATAAGAATGTAAGTAAGGTGGGATTTGCGTTCTTATGTACAAGTATAGTGGTTACAATTATTATTATAGTAGATATTATAATGAGTCATGCATGGCCTTTATACCGAGATGTAATCGATTGCCCAGGTACTCAAAATATCACTTATCAATTAATAGTGCTAGTCATAGGAGTGATAGGTTATATAACTTTGACAGTAATGACATATAAGAGAAGTGTAAGGCTTTTTATCAAACAGGATTTATAAGGAGTGGAAATTATGCTAAGTGAAAATTTACAGTTATTAAGAAAGATAAAAGGTTATTCACAAGAATATGTGGCAGAAAAGATAGGGGTTGCTCGTCAGACCATTGCAAAGTGGGAAAATGATGAAAGTATACCTGATATTATTAATAGCAATAAACTAGCAGAACTTTATGAAGTGCCCCTAGATGATTTGGTAAAATGTCAGACTGATGAACTAGAAATCCAACAAATGGCACCTAATGGTAAATATATATTTGGTATAGCTACCTTAGGAGAAAAGGGGCAAATTGTTATCCCGGCAAAAGCCAGAAGGATTTTTGGCTTAAAACCCGGAGATGAATTAATGGTATTAGGTGATGAAATGCAAGGATTAGCCTTATTAAAGGCAGATTTTTTTCTTGAAGTAATAGAAGAAATGAAAAAGCAAAAGTAATGTATATAGAAATAACTATTTAATCATAAATTATAAAAAGTATAAGTGTAAGTTTGTATTGTGGTTGATATGAATTGGAATAAAAAATAAATGGAGAAAAATAATTAGGCATTTAAAAAGTATTATTACAAGCCTTATACCTCTTATAGTTTTTTGTGTGCCTCGAGACATTGTCCAAACTATCTTTTGGGGTATTGATGTGATATAATCGGAGCCATAAATGTCGATATGCGAGGTAGAAAAATGACCAAAATGTATGAAGCTAAAAACCATCTATTAATACATACAGGATATGTCAATCCTGCGGAGCATCGTCATATGGCTGCCTACATTATTATTTCCATGGAGGGTAAAATGATTGTTTCATCAGTCGGTAAGGAATATCTGAGCCGAGGTGTTATGATACCAACGGGAGCTTTGCATCAGATTGATACCAAAGGGAAGCCAGCACTTGTATTTTTATATGACAGCACCACCAATGTGGCAATGCAAATAAAGGATGTTCAAGACTTACCTGAAACAGACTGCGATAAAATTGTTGATTTATATTTCCAATTTCAAAAGAATGAAACTGTTGATGCTTATAACAAATTTGAGCAATGCTGTCTGGAGCAGATCGGAATAACAGAAACAAAATGTTGTATTACAGATGAAAGAATTATTTCGGCAATAAACTATATCAGTTCTAACGTATCCGAAAAAATAACCTGCCGAGCAGTTGCCGATTCTGTGTTTCTCTCTCAGGGGAGGTTTTCTCATCTATTCAAAAACCATGTGGGCATGACATTTGCAGCTTACCTGATTTACCAAAGAATCATGTATGTATATACGAAGATTCTTCTCGGAAGATCCGTTACGGAAGCAGCACTGGAAGCAGGATTCTCCAGCAGCACACACTTTGCAGATGTTAACCGACGTGTTTTTGGATTGTCTGCAAGTAACATAACCCATGACTTGATATTTCGAAAGGTACAATAGCAGAAATTTGGAAGTCATTTGTGATTCTCTGTGATATATTTTGATTTGATAATCATTGTAGAGAGGATAAAGGCTATGGGAAAAACAGTTATTATATATGCATCAACACATCACGGAAATACCCGCAAATTAGTAGAAGCTATTGCTGCTCAATATGAAATAACACAAATTGATGCCACTGAGCAGCATCAGGCAGATTTGTCAGGCTATGATTTAATAGGGTTTGCGTCTGGAATCGATTTTGGGAAATTCTATGATTCCGTGGAACAGTTTCTGAAAGAAAACCTGCCAAAGAACAAAAAAGTATTTTTCCTGTATACTTGTGCGAAAGCAAGCAATCGTTTTACAAAAACAATGCAAACAGAAGCACTCAAAAAGAGAGCTGTTTTGATGGGAGAATACGGATGCAAGGGCTATAACACCTACGGTCCTTGGAAAGTAATTGGTGGAATGAATAAGAGTCATCCCACCAAAGCCGAAATGGATGGTGCTGTGCAATTTTATGAGTCATTGCTCGGAGTGCAAAAATAACTTCTTCACAACTTGGGTGGAAGTGAGCAGATCAATACACCTCCCTATTGCAAAGGTAGACTTTTTAGCTTAAAAGTTGGTGTCATTGTTTCAGAGAAAATATTAAACTAAACTATAAGTCCATTTATTATAAGAGCAAGGGAGTAGGTATTCCCTTGCTCTTATAATATTTAAAAAGTGTTCATTTGGTCACTTGCTTGGTCTTTCATTCGACCTTCTAATTCGCTTGAATATTTATCTTTGGCTTGTTCAACCATTTTATCAGTTTCTTTGGAATTATAAGCAGAAGGGTCTGTTTCTAGAGCTTTTTCGATGGATTCAAGACGTGCATGGAATTCAGCAGCTTTTGTTGCAACATCTGATAATTCTTGTACAAAATCGCCTTCTTCTTTGAGTAATTTACATAGATCCTTAGTTAAATCATTAGAATTACTTTTCATACCAAACATTATAAATCAACCCTTTCTAGTTTTTATTAGTATGTAATATTGTACATTCTATTATTCAAGGAAGAGTTGTTATAATTTAAAGTGTATTAGATTTTAATTATATATAGTACAATTCTTTACGTTTAAATATGCAAATAATACTTTGTGAAGTTCCATGGCTCTGAGGTGCTGAGACACTGCTTATGAGTTCCCAACCTTGATCTCCAAGGTGATTAAGTTGCTTTTGAAATTCAGTTAAGTTACTTGGTTGTTCTAAAAAATTAGTTACGTCATAGATGGTAGTATAATACTCATATTTTTCCATAGTACGTTCCTCCTAAATTCCTATTTTTTAGAATATCCATATATTGTAACGCTTAATATATTCTTAATATTCTAACTTTTATTTATCGGAAAGTCAAGAGAATACTAATATAATACTTTTAAATAGAAGGTGAGATTTTAAATTGAGTTTAAATATATGAATACATCATGGTATAATAATTTGAAAATTAATTAGATTATATTTTGTTGTATTATATTATGTGAAATATATATTTAAAGGGTTGGTAAAAAATTATGCATATCAAAGAAAGGATCTAATAACTATGATGAAGATTAAGAAGATAAGTATTAAGCCGGATTGGGTATTTAGCCCACAACCAATGTACATAATAGGAACAAAAAATGAGAATGGTACACCTAATTTTTGTATCATTACGTGGTTAGGATTTTCTTTTGATAAAACACCACACTTAATGATGACCATAGGTGGAAGTAAATTAACTAAGACCAATATACTTCGTGAGAAGAAATTTTCAGCTAATCTTATTACAGAGGATAATCTGTGGCTTGCTGATTACTTTGGTAATACAAGTGGTACAGAAAAAGAAAAGAATAAGATAGCTTATGGCTATAAATGGGGAGAATGTGTAGAGGTTCCTATCATTAATGAATGTCATTGGACATATGAGTGTGAAGTAAATAAGGTAATTGAGCTTGATGGTGCACATCTATTTTTGGCTGAAATAAAGAATATTCAGATTGATAAAGAATATGAGAATATGGATATGAAAAAAATTGACTTAACACAATTAAGACCTGCTATTTATGCACCTTACAATTATTTTTCAATAGGAGAAAAGTTAGGTGAGATGGGTGAGTGGCAACAACATTTAAAATAGGTTGTAATTAGAGTGTGAGGAGAGGTATTATGAAGAAAACTATATTATTTGTTATTTTAGAGAAATATGCTGATTGGGAAATAGCATACTTATCTTCAGCAATCCAAATGTTAGGGCAAGGACAGTATACTACAAAAACAGTTTCTTTAACAAAAGATAATGTGGAATCTACAGGGGGATTACATACAGTTGTAGATTATGATATGCAATCTATTCCAGAGGATTATGAAGCAGTTATTTTAGTGGGGGGAATGAATTGGAGAAGTGAAGAGTCAAGTAAGGTAAGACCTTTAGTAGAAGAATGTCTTAAGAAAGAAAGAGTTTTAGGAGCGATATGTGATGCTTCTGTTTTCCTAGGAGCAATGGGTGTTTTAAATAATGTAAGGCATACAAGTAATGAATTAAAAGATTTAAAGAGTTGGGCAGGGGCAGCATATACAGGAGAAGAGCAGTATGTGTTTCAGCAGGCAGTAAGAGATAGGGGGATAGTTACAGCTAATGGTACTGCAGCATTAGAGTTTGCTAAGGAAGTGATGTTAGCACTAAATGTTGCAGAAGAATGGAGAATTATGGAGTGGTATAATTTTCATAAGCTAGGGTATTATAATGTGCCTATGCCAAAGATGTGAGGTATTATATATAAGTATAATCCGTAGTAACTTTAATAATGTAATATTAATAGAGAGTGAATGCATTGAAAATCATAGTAGGGATAGGAAAATGCAAGTAGGTGAAATTATGAACATAGAGGTGCAAAATTCTATTGAAAAATATAATCTAGAAATACAAGAAATGTTTATGGAAGTAAGAGAAATCATTAAGCAAAGTGTTGCCTGTGAAATTGAGGAAAAGTTATGGGCAAAGCTACCGAGTTATTATGTAGGAGATAGATTTATTCGTATTATTCCCTTTAAAGATCATATAAATATAGAAGCAAAAGGAATTATGGATTATAAAGAAAAAT
>JAZKZQ010000183.1:0-20977 GCA_045612745.1 Cellulosilyticum sp.
AAAAAAACGATAGTTTTTCAGTAGCCTCATTTTTTTTTAGGGGTTTTTTAGAGATTACTAAATTTATTAATTATTTCAAATTTTATGTTATAATATTTTAAAACACTATATAACAACATATAACATACTTAAAGGAGACAAGCTATGAGAATTTTATGTATAGAAGATGACCAAGACCTTGCTGAAGGTATGCAGTTTCATTTAACGAAAGAGGGCTACAAAGTAGATTGCTGTTATGATGGTTTAGATGCCCTTTTACTTATTAGAGAGCAAAGCTTTGATTTGATTATTTTAGATAGAATGTTACCCGGTTTAGATGGAATCAGCTTACTAATTAAGTTACGCTCCCTCCACATTACTGTACCTGTCTTAATGGTCACAGCTTTAGGTCAGATAGATGATCGTGTGGCTGGATTAGATGCTGGGGCAGATGATTATTTAGTGAAACCTTTTGCTATAGATGAACTCTTAGCTAGAGTCCGTGCCCTTAGTCGTCGCCCTACACAAATTGCAAATATGAATCAATTAAGCTATCATGATATCACTTTAGATTTATTAGGCCTCTCTCTTACTGGGCCTAAAACTACCTGCTCCCTTTCGAAAAGAGAAGCTGACCTTATAGAAGTTTTTCTTAAAAATCCTAATCAGCCACTTCCTCGTCAAACAATCTTTAGCAAAGTATGGGGAGCTTGTACCGAGGTAGAAGATGGGAACTTAGATAATTATATTTACTTTACGCGTATACGCCTCAAAACTGTAGGGAGTTCACTACGTATTAAAACAATTCGTAGTGTAGGCTATTTGTTGGAGATAGACAATGCTTAAGAAATTACGGTGGCACCTTACTTTAATCTGTACCCTTATAACAGCAGGTATTTTATCTATTATGTCATTTTTTGCCCTAAGTATCTTTGAGAAACATTATGCCATGCAATTAGAAGGAACTTTAGAAAATCATTTACATACTATCATCTATCGCCTACAAAACGAACAGAACATTAGCCAATCTTATTTACTAGAAACTGAAACGGCAAATCATCTCATTATTGCTATTGAAGATAATGGTACCCCTCTTCTCTTTAATGGGAATGAAACCTTAAGTTCTACCACCAGAAATTCTCTTATTGATGAGGCAAAACGTTTAGCCACTGAAAAGTATTCCTTTAATTTAAATCCTATATATACTTCTCTCATTGATGTACCTCAAATAATTTTTGAATTTCGTCCTGAATCTAAAATGCATTATCAAGCTGCCTTAGCTGTCTTTAGTGTATCTAGTGGACGATGTATGGTTGTAGTACTTCACGATTTAGTAGAATCTGATGCGTATATTTTTCAAATACGTTTAACCTTTGTCTTATTAACTTTAGGTGGTATCATCCTCCTTGCTGTATTTAGCTACTGGTTTGCAGGACATGCCATCATACCTATTGAACAAAATATGAAAAAGCAAGCTGAGTTCATCGCCGCTGCTTCTCATGAACTGCGTTCGCCTCTTGCTGTTTTGCAAACAAGTATAACTGCCCTTGAATATGAAGAAGCTTCACCTAATGCTCATTTCATACATCTCATTCATAAAGAATGTAACCGTATGAAGCGTTTAGTAAACGACCTCCTCACCTTAGCTCATTCAGGTCTATGCATTTTGAACCCTTAGAGGTTCCTACTATGCTCATTGAACTTTATGATATGTTTTACCCTATCTGTAAGGAAAAAGGATTAAAACTTGATTTAAGATTTCCTGAAGAAGAAGACGTTCCCTTACTATATGGTGATGAAGAACGACTGAAACAGGTACTGACTATTTTTATAGATAACGCGCTTACCTATACCCCTCTCGGCGGTCATATTACAATCAGCGTTCGTATAGCTAAACCTCATCTCTATCTACAAGTCATAGATAACGGACCTGGTATAGATGATGCGCATAAGGCTCATATTTTTGACCGCTTCTACCGTATTGATCGTGCACGTCACAAAAAGGAACACTACGGCTTAGGATTAAGCATTGCTCACGAAATCATTAAACTCCATCATGGTAAAATCATACTCACTGATACCCCCGGAGGTGGCGCTACCTTTAGTATTTGCATGCCTGTATATGATAAGTGACATGTTACTATAAACCAGCTCTAGCAAAAAAGAAGATGTAACGAAACCTAAATTTCGTTACATCTTCTAACTCTCAACTATTATTTTCTCGGTTAAACATTTATGTGTCTTATTTTTAGAATCATAACATATTGCAACCGCCAAAACTTGTTGCAGTCTATGTTCACTTACGAACTTTTGTACATATTCCTTATCTCTAATCTGCTTAATAGCAACTGCGGGTTCTTCATCTTTTTTTAATTCCACAATAAAGGCTGTATCGTTTTTTCTTCTCGGATGAAAAGTAAAATCAGCATAACCTTTTCCCGTCTTTTCTTCTCTTTCTATACGATAACTATCTCTAGCCGACAAATATGCTAATGTTAATACACAGGATAAGCTATTCTCATCATTATATTGTAATATAGGAATCTCTGAGTTATGAATTCTATGCAGAATTTCCTCTACAGCTTTTGTGTCTTCATTAAGGGTTGCTTTTAGCATATCCTTTGAATCTTGGATAATTGCTGAAACATAGCCAAAAGATTCATCTTTTAGAGCCTTTTCAAATTCTCTCATGAGTTCTTTATTAGGAATTTTTAAATACCCTTCATGATAGGTCAAAAAGCCTAATACAATCATTGCAGAATAAATTTCTTTCTGTGTCTTGGGCACCCCTTGACCTGCTCTAAACTCTTCTTCTATAAATAAATCAATGCTTTCTCCTGTTACCATTTGAATAACATCTTCTCTAACTTCCAAAGTATTATACTTTAAGTATTCAGTCACCTCATCCATAGCACCTGTATTGGTCCAATAACTTTTACACTTTTTGCTTTGAAGAGCTTTTACCACAGAACGAGGATTATACAACTTTATACCTTCCTCACTTAAATACCCATTATACCATTCCCTAAGTTCTTCAAAACAAATACTATTTTGTTTGTCACATAAAGCTTTTGTCTCTTCTTCTGTAAACCCAAAGTACGCACCAAATAACATATCACTCAGCATTGTGAACTCGTCAAACATATTTAATGCCGAACCACTTGAATATTTTTTGATAGGCAAAACCCCTGTCATATAACACAACTGCACATAAGGTTGATCCTTCAATAAATCTCTGAGGAACTCTAAAAAATCATCTTGATGTTCTTCAAATAAGTTATGACTAAAAATATAATCCCACTCATCAAAAATAAAAATAAATTCTTCTTTGGTATCCCTCAATAATCTACTAATATTAAAATATTGATTAACGTCTAGGTGAGGATACTTTTCAGCAATATCTGCCCTTATGGTTTCCCTTATCATATGCATATAGGATTCGTAATCCTGACCTTTTTCACAACGTTCATTAAAGGATATATTTATTACATGATATTGATTTAAATGTTCTTTATAAGTAGCATATTCACTTATTTTTAATTGACTAAAAATATAATCCGTATCTTCCCTGTTAGAATAATAAGCACCTAACATATCTGCAACAGACGATTTCCCAAATCGTCTCGGCCTTGTAATACAAACATATTTACTTGCAGTACCTACCCGTTCATTAAGTAGTGCAATCATTGCTGATTTATCCACGAAATAAGTTTCTTTTAAAAGTGACTGATAATTTTTTAATGATTTATCACTATCTAAATAAACAGCCATTGTATCCCCTCCTCTCTTATGATTCTTTTAAGTATATCCATTATTTTAGTATATCATAATCTACAGTATATCTAAATTACTAATCTATCAGCTATATTAATGCCTTATTCATCTGACTTACTTCTTTTAATAGCTCTACTTCTACCACTTTCACTGCTTGCTCTTCCCATACCACTTGTTTAAAATCTTTACAGCCCATTACAAATGAAACCCCATATTTTCTAAGCAAATATATACGTCCTTCTTCTGTATAAAGTGCCTCAAATTCTTTTTCTATAATCTGAACCATAAGTTTCAGTTCTTCTACTGTCATCACAGATTTTAAAATATATTGCTCTATAATAGCTAAAATGAGTAGCTCTTTCTTTGCAATACGTTTGCCTTCTTCATAAAGGCTACAAAATACCTCTTTGGTATACGAACTAATTATCCCTTTTTCTAACAAAGTATCTATTTCGTAAGTCTTCTCGCCTTCTTTTTTACCTAGTACTTCCGCAATCTCATCTAAAGAGGTATTATCCTTCATAGATAAAATAAGTTCTATACGCTCTAAAATCTTTTCTTTTGCAAAAAACGTTTCTTGTCCTGTAGGGGTTGCTTTTTTTACAAACCATTCTTCTGGTATAAGGTCCATACGTTTCCATCTATAAAGCTGACCATAAGATATTTTAGTGGCCTCTAATAAATCCTTCTTTGAAATAAGTTCATCCATTGATCTTGTCCTTTCTTATTAACATCACTATTTTACCCTCTTTGCATCTGTGTTTCTACTTTGCAGGTTTCTGACATAGTGAATGTCCCTGAATACTCTACATAATTAATCTTACAGTCATCAATGAGATTAATATTATGCCCCTTAACGTCTTTTGCCACTACATACTGTAATTCAATCTCATCAGCCTCTATGAGTTCACTTTCTAACTTGCCACAACGTCCACTTATAAATAATGTAGCAAATAGATTATATTTAGGTTTTTGAACACTTATTTTTGTTGCACCCATTTCCTTACAATAACAATTTTCTCTTGGTGCAATTGTAATATTTTCAGCATTCACTAATCCTTGACAGCGTACTTGTCCATCTATCCATACTTCTTCTGATGAGATATTTGCTTCTGCTCTTAATTCTCCTCTTACGGTCACTTTCTTGGCATATATATTTCCTCTTACGGTTAATCTGCCATTAACCGTAACATTGTTACACTTTAAATCACCATTTAACACAGCTTCACCATCAACCACTAAGCTCTCTATTTCTGCATTACCACTTATATCTAGGCTTCCTAGTACCTTAGTGCGCTGTGACACTAAATTACCTTGCCCTTTCATATTTCCCATAATCTTTAAATCCTCAAAATCAATATCTCCATTAAACTGTGCATTTCCCATATTACTTACTAAACTAGCTTTTACATCACCTTCAGATGAAACCTCTCCCATAATCTTAATACTTCCATATTCTCCCTCTGAAATAAATCCATCACCCATAATTTTAATATTTACATTACTCATTTCACTACCTCCTCCTTATTGTCTTCTACTATTTCCAACAGTTGCTTTTTCATCCACCTCAAGTGTTTCTATATATTCTACAATCTCAATATGAGAGTTTGGCCCAATAACTACCTTCTTCCCCCTTACAACTTTTGCCTGACAATTTTCTAAGTAAATGTCATCGCCTTCTATAGTCTCAGCTACAAGCTGATTATTTCTATACTTTTTAGGTATTAAGAAGCCTAATATACCATCAAAACTAGTGTTATTCCTTTCTACTTTTATTGTTGTGGCACCAATTTCATTGATATGAGATACCCCTGATACTCTAAGCTCAAGATTTTCACAGTTTAGAAGTCCACTACATTCAATCATCCCATTTGAACGAATCTGTTCACCACTTAAATCACCTTCTATTTTAAGGGAACCATTATTCTCTAGCTCCTTTACTCTAAAAGTTCTTCCAAGTTTCATAGTGCCATTAATTGTAATGTTTTTAATAGTACCACCACCTGTTGCCCTTAACATACCAGATACATTAAAGTCATCACCGAAAAGATCTCCTTTTACTTTAGCTGTTCCTGAAACTGTACTAGTTTTAGATGCCAAATCCCCATTTATACTAATCATTCCTGATACATCCAGTGCATTGCATTTCAAATGTCCTTCCACTTTTCCTATACCTGAAATATTGACGCAATCAAATTCTCCACCTGTATATTTACCCATACCATCTATATTAACCGAATGTAATTTCTTAGCTTCCATCTTAATCACCCTTTCGTAACATTGTTTTATTGGTTAACCATAGATTAGCATAACAATGTTACATCGTCAAGGATAATATTCCAAATATCTAAATTTCATCCTTAACTATAACCACTACTATCACATCATTAACCCAAACTTTGAAATTAAACATACAAAATAGACTACCATATCTTCTTATTTATGATACTACTCCCAATAAGATATGATAGCCTATTTTTATTAATCTCTCTCTTTACTTCTAGAAATAATCTGAAAAATAAGGTGTCTGTTGTTCAATAGCATCTTCTAGCATGGCCAATGTTTCCGTACTACATACTAGGCGTCCTATTTTATACAAATAATCTGGCCTTTTATAGCCTAATAACATGGTTGTCATGGTCTTAATATCAATACGGTCATTAGTTTTCTCAGTAGTACGCACAACCTTGCCTTTTCCATCATTAGAAATTGTTAAGGTAAACGTTCCTTGATTACAAGCTAAAATAGGGTCGTCCATTTTAAATGTCCAAACTCTCTCTATAGTATCTGTTCTAAAAGGATATTGGGAAATAAATTCCTCTAAATCCACAATACGACCCATAAAATAAGGTGAAATACTTTCCTCAATATCTGCATCCTCTAATAAAAATGCTAGAGGTTCATCTGTATAAGTATTGCCTATTACTTTAGAAATCATGGAAAAATGGGCACTAATAAAGTTCCATAATCCGCTACGTGCTTCTTCATTAATGAAAATCATATCTTTAATATGGAAAACTTCTTCTCTAATACTATAGAGTACATAACCATCTGGCTCATTGTCAGCATTATAATATACTGCTGCCATAAGATCATCTGGGTCCCATAGAAAATACTCATTCCAAGCTAACTCATCACGTATTAAAGCCCCATGTGTCTGCATTGCAAAACGATTATAGGCTGTTTTTACAACTTCACTCTCTATAGATACCCTTTCAACTTCTCCTGAAACTTGTTTATTCTTAGGTAGTTGATAATCATTAATCTCAAATGTAATTTTATCGGATATAATCTCCCAACCTTTTCTACGATAATATGGAATAGAATATGGAAATAAGTAGGATACGGTCTGATGATTCTTCTTCATATTTTTTAGGGCCTTCTCTAGCAATTTATGCATTAGCCCTTGATTTGCATACTCAGGATAAGTTCCCACCCCTGTAAGGCCACCCATTTCATAAGTTTTATTAAATATACGTACCTTCATTGGATAAACAGCTACTTGAGAAATGAGCTTATCTTTATCAAACCACCCCAATACGTCTGCTTTCTCTAAAGTAGGTGACTTTGCTCTGATGATTTCTTTCTCTTCCCAACCTATCTGTTGTAACTCTTGGTCTGTTACTTGAAAGACATACCTTAAAAGCTGATTATATTGCTCTAAATATTCAATGCCAACCTTCTTCATTTTTAACTGTCTTTTCCTTGCCATACAAACCTACACCCTCACTTTCCTATTCTAGACATTTACAAACTTTGTGTATTTTTCCCATCTACACTACACTTAAGCCTGTACCTATTAATGTTCCTAATAAAATATACTCAAAATGCAAAATATTAGTTCCAAATCTTTTATACTCATTTATTTTTTATTTAAAATGCCTTCCTTTTATCTCATGTATCTTTTTCAACTAAACACTACTGACTAAATATATTATTTACAATTTCCCTAGCCAAACTTCCAGCAACCTTATCTTTGTTTTGTTCATCCTTTAAATATACTGCAAAGTATTCCCTCTGTCCGTTCTTTTCAGCAACGCCAACATACCATGCCTCTCCCTCTTTTCCCGTTCCAGTCTTTCCATACACTTCATAATCATTACATGCATCATATAGCATGACTCCTTTTAGTGTTTCAATCTGCTTTTGTGAGAACTGACTATTTCCT
The DNA here is from genome assembly GCA_045612745.1 of Cellulosilyticum sp. Classification (GTDB taxonomy): domain Bacteria; phylum Bacillota; class Clostridia; order Lachnospirales; family Cellulosilyticaceae; genus Cellulosilyticum. Next base: position 7,922 of record JAZKZQ010000183.1, read on the forward strand.
TTAAATATTGTCTGCAATACTTGAATTTGTTCCATAGGTGAAATTAATAATGAAGACGCAAGCCAAAAACCATTTAACTCCTTCATTTGATTAATATCTGTTCCCATCCATTCCGATACATCACAGTTGCCATAATTCAAAGTTTCTAACTCCCTTTGTACCTCCTCTTGTCCCACAGCATCTATGACTTGTCTAAAATACCATACACAAGAAGATTGAAATGCTTCTTTCAATGATAAATTTCCATTCCACGCATCTATAGGATATTGGTTACCATTATATGTCATAGTAGAATTTTCATCTATTATAACACCATGTTTTAATCCAATCAGTGTCGCTACTATTTTAAATGTAGATAGAGGAGAGACCTCTATTTGAGCCATATCTTCATTATAAATTTTATAATAATTTTCCTCAGAATTATAAATAACAGCACATCCATTTATACCATTAAATGCAGTACTATAATCCACCTCTTCCATTTCCATAATAGGCTTCTCTTCCTCAATAGTTAATTGATTAGAAGTTTCTACAAACTCCTCTACATGAGTGGTCTCAATTGATTCCACTTTATGTGCAATGCTAGTGCATCCTACAACCATACTTATACATACCATCCCCAAAAAAACTAATACATTCTTTCTCATAATGTTTCCCCCTTAAACTTAACCATATGTATTTTTACAAATCTTTTATAATCCTTTCCTCTTTTTATAGACTATAATTTCCCCATCTGAACCACCTTCTCCGTATTCACAAACTAAAAGATAGTTTTCATCAGCAGTTAAGCCATAGTATCTATCGCTGTTCTCTTTACAAACTTGATTACCCAAATATATCTTGTCATCATTACATAGTTTAACAGTTTGTCCATTTGGAAGAGTATATTCAAGATTGATAAAAGAACCTTTGAATTCCCCATATTAAATCTCCTTATATTTTCAAAATTAATTTTTTCCTATCTATTTCTCCACATCCATTAAGCTTCCCATAAAAATAGGCAAATTCTGCTGTGTATCAATAATCATATAAAAGAAAGGCCTATCTAAAATAACGCTCTTAGGAGGTTCTTCTATTGCACATTCTGCTTTCATTTCTACAACTGTTGCAGCACCTGCCTTGGTTCCCTTTTCTTGTACTTCTATTTTAGTTTTATGAAGAACTTTATCTATATAAATATTCCCCTCTTCTGATTTTCCTAATGCGGAAAAATTAGCTCTACTTTGATCAAAAGCATCAGTAATGCCTATCTCTTTTAGCACATCATTCAGCAAAATCTCATACTGCGTAGAAAATTTAGGGATTTGTACATTTACTTCTTGTGATTTAGACTCTGCAAGAACATTCATTAACGTTTCTCCGCTAAGATTCTCTAAGAAATCCTCCATTGTCACATTTTCATGAGGCAAAAGGGCTACAAAAGCATATTTATTATCCTTATAAGGTTTTATAAATCCTGTACCATTTTCAACCTCAAGATACTCACCCTCACTAGAATACATAAACTCTACTTTCTGTTTTGCTCCTTCTGAAGTTGTAAATTCACCTTCATGAACTTGTGTATCTTTATATATTTCTTGCCACTCACCATCAAAAGATAGGGCATTTACAAGATACATGACTGTCTCTTTACTTGGTGGTTCCTCTAACATCTTATCAATCATTCCATCAGTTTCTTGACTAATCCAAGCGTTTATATCATCTTTTGTCGTTGCATCAAATGGTGCTTTAAATACACTTGCCGCGTAATAATCTTTGCACTTCCTCAGAAAGTCTGCCTTTACAGTTAAACTCTCCGTATCATTAATCCAAATGGAATCTGCAATATTTACCTTATATTTTTCACTACTAGGAAGACTTTGTATGTAAGCTTTTAAATAATCATTTAAGGCACTAATATCTGTACCAAATGCTACTTCCATCTGAGAAAGTGTTTCTCCTTCTGCCCCATTGGTAGTCATGCCAAGTGCTGAAATAATTGATAGTGGTGATATTAATAGATTGGTATCTTCAAAACTTTTACGTAAAATCTGAAGTGAAAACTCTGTGATTTCTTCTTTTGGATTAATCTCTTTATACTCAGATGCTACCGTTTCTACAGCTGATAAGTCACTCTTTTTAATACCTTGCGTAAGTTCAATACAATTTTTTGAAACACCACTAGATGTACATCCTGTAAAAACTAGACTTATTAGTAAAAGTGAACTTAAAAGTGTTTTCTTCACATCAAACTCCTCCTATACTTATAACAACTTATTTTTAAGTATGCTCATTAATGGTTTTATTATATCATACTCTCTTCATAAAATTATCATCATGGCTAATCACTACCTTGCTTATTCTAACAAACTGAAATTGTTAATATTATTTGATTGTCCAATATCCATCATAGGCATACCCAGTTTTTCCAATTAACAAATGTTCTGATTTAGTGAAGCCTACTCTCTGAATTGCTTTAATTCTTTCTACTGCATATATTGGGGCTTTTGTAAGTACCCCCTTACATCCTAACATTTCCTCAACTTCTGGTGTGATAAGTGAAAAAATATCATACAAAGTATCTTCTTGCTCATAATCACTTCTCACATCTACTCTTAAAATACCCATATTATTAAAATCATCTTCTGATACTCTCAAGCATACTTCAACTGTTCCAATTACACTTGATACTGCCTTGTCAACAATAGAAAGTCTAACAAACCAACCATTTTCATATGACATATTCCAAAAGCCAATAGCCTCTGTCATTCTTTCTTTTGTAGCATAATAAAAATTATCTCCGTCACAACTATCACTATTAAAAAATGGTAATGCATTCTTATCGCTATATACTTTTAATAAATCATCGCAATCTTCATTCTGAAATAATCTAACTATAAACTTTTCATTTTCTAATACAGGACACGTTTCATAAATATTCATAAGATCCCTCCATAAATTCTAATTTATCTATCACCTTTATCAAAAATTCCCCATATGGCTATACCTATGCCAATAATGGCAACATAAACTTCAAGTTTATAATCATTCCTCAAAACTATTCTGTACCTTTATAGTAGTATCTTTTCTCTTCTCTAATGTTTTATCAAACATTGCAGCTATAAATCCTGGCATGTAGCTCACCAATTCTGAACCCATCCCCATTTCCTCCTCAGGTAGTTCAATCACCTCTCACATACATTAAAAACATTTACAAGATGTTCTATCTTTTGATATGTTCTACTTGCAACATATAAATTTTTATTCTCTATAAGCTTTAACTCGGATAATTTCTCCAAAATCATTCTCCCCATACTACCATATCCTATTACTCCAACTTTCATGGCTAAACTCCTCTCCTTACCAAATTCAAATTTATAAACCAATATCTAATTAAGCTTTATCTACTTAAAATTTATGACTTATAAAATCTCTACTACTTATGATAAATATCATCAGTATAACACATTTTAAAAATTCAGAAAATAACTTATCAAAACATCTCTTATTTTATAATCACCTCTTACTCCTTTTCCTGTTACAACTTACTTTTAGAATGTATTTACCCAAATAAAAAAAGTAGATAAAAGACTTACTCCTCTACCTACTTTTAGTATCTATACTATTTATATTTTATGTTGTATAACCCTCTATTTCTACACTTCTTACATTCCACTTAGCATACATCATAACCCCTATATTAATAAAAGCTGTCACTAATAAAAGAATGCCCATAGGTACACCGATTTCAATAATCTGTCCAAATAACAACTGCCCTGGTGCAACACTAATAGTTGCTACTGCTGTTGAAAATGCTGATACTCGTCCTAGCATTTCTACTGGTATTTCTTTTTGAATAAATGTTAATGTCAGTACATTGGATAAGGCTATTGAAAGCATAATCCCTAAGCCACCTAAAGCGAATAGACCTGCCATGATATAAGGACTTAAATGAATAAACCCTAAGGCTGACATTATAAATACCCCTATAATCATTGGGAAATATGTATAGTGTACTTTTTTAATAGAAAACATCTTAGGTTTCACGCTAATCCAGAATCCACCTAATATCATTCCTAATACACAAATTCCTTCTACAATACCATATACTTGTGACGATAAACCTAAATTTACATTAATAAAGAACGGTGCCACAATTGATAAGATTGGTACTAAGAAAATGTTGGCTAAAGCATACGAAAAGATAATACCTAAGATTACACGCTTTTCTTTCTTTAAATAAATAAAACTTTCTTTCATATCACCAAAGGAATCTTTAATGAACTGCATCCACGATGCCTTTTTCTTTCCTTCTTTCTCATCTACTAACACTTCTTGTTTCACCACATCTGGAATATCTAAGAATAACTCCATAATGGCTGATACTAAGAAGCTCACCGCATTAATGACTACAATAACTTTAATGCCCATCAGTCCATATAAAATACCTGCTATTATAGGCCCTGCAAAATTCACAATAGAACCTACTTGATTAATAATCCCATTTGCTGATGTTAACTTATCTTCCTCCACAATCAGTGGAATAGAAGCCGTTACTGCTGGCCCATATAAAGTTGCACTAACTGACAGTAGGAACATGACAACGCCCACGATAAATGCATTGTCTTGTCCTTTAAATAATATGAGGGCATAACCTCCAATTAATGCTGCACATAAGAAATCTAGATAAACCATGATTTTCTTACGATTAATGCGATCTGAAAGCCTTCCTGCAATAGGTGCAAATAAAATATAAGGTATTGTTGAAATAGCTAAGATGTTAGCAAAGGTTGCTGTGCTCCCTGTAAAATCTAATACGTATAAGGACATACAAAATCTTTGAATGGCACTTCCAAACAAAGAAATAATCTGTCCTATAACTATTATGAGGAAATTTTTACTGATCATACCTTCTCCCTCAACAACTCATATTCAACGCATACAGGATATTCTCCTGTTTCACTTTGTTTAAGGTCTGCTGCAATACCGTAGATTTCTTGTAAAGTTTCTTTTGTAATAACGTCCATTGGCTTTCCTTCACAAATAACTTTTCCCTTTTTAAGGCCAATAATATTGTCTGCAAATTTAAAGGCATTATTAATTTCATGCAGTACGATGACTACAGTAATGTTTTTTTCTTGATTTAATCTTTGAAGAATCTCTAATACTTCAAGCTGATAAGATAAATCCAAATAAGTGGTTGGCTCATCTAACATAATAATTTCTGTTTCTTGTGCTAACGTCATGGCAATCCATGCACGTTGTCTTTGTCCACCTGATAAATTTTCAACCTCTCTATCTGCAAACTCACTAAGACCTGTCTGTGCAATAGCCCAATCAATAACTTCTTTATCATGACTATTTAACCCACCAATCATCTTTTGATGAGGGAATCTGCCATAAGCCACCAGTTGTCTAACAGTTAATCCGCTTGGACACACTGGTCCTTGTGGTAAAAACGCTACTTCCCTAGCGATATCTTTTTCTTTGATTTTCTTGATATTTTTATTATTAATAAAAATGTCCCCATGAACAGGTTTATTAATTCTTGATATTGTTTTCAATAAAGTAGACTTGCCACAACCATTTCCACCAATAATGATGCTAATCTTTCCTTTTGGAAAAGATAAATTCATGTTTTCAATAATTGTATTATTTTCATAAGCTACTCTTAAATTTTCAACGCGAATTGCTTCCATCATAGCCCTCCGTTCTAGTTAATTATCTTTCATCATTAAATAAATGAAGTATGGTACACCAAATATAGAGACTGTAATCCCTACTGGAATCTCTATTGGCGAAAATAGATTTCTTGAAACCGCATCTGCTACAAGAATAATGACCGTACTAATCATAGCTGACACGACCACAAAATGTTTATGATATGGTCCTACTAACTTCTTCGCCATATGTGGGGCGATTAGGCCTAAGAACCCAATATTTCCTGCAAAAGCTGTTGCTGTCCCTGCTAAAATAACAGCGAAGCTTAAAAATTTCTTTCTCTCTTTTTCTATATTTAAACCTAATGATAAGGCAATCTCATCAGAAAGATTTAATACATCTAGCTTTTTATAATTCATTAAAACAATGACAAACATAATGATTACAATAGGTGCAATAACCTTTACATAACTCCATCCTGACCCCCATAAGCTTCCTGATGTCCAAATAAGTACACGGTTATAATCACCTACACCACCTCTAAATGTAAAAAAGGATATAAACGCATTAAGCCCTGCATTTAATCCTATCCCTATCAGTAAAAGCCGTTTCGGCTTAATGCCCTTGCGACTTGATAACATATAAACTATAAATGCACTAACTGCTGCCCCCACAATAGCCATAAAAGGTAATACAAAAATCGAAAGTGAACCTAATTCACTATAATAATTCGCTGTCTGATACGTAATAAATAACACAGCTGCCACAGCTGCACCCGCATTAATTCCTATAATCCCTGTATCCGCTAAATCATTTTTAGTAATGGTCTGAAGAAGTGCCCCAGCTGTTGATAATGCTACCCCCACGCACATACCTACTAAAAGCCTTGGCATTCTAATATCCATGATTGCCACCTTTTGCAGCTTCGTACCTTTTCCTAAAAGGGTATTTATCACATCACCTACAGAAACATGATAACTTCCCCAGCATAGTGTAATGGCAAAGGAGATAACAACCAATGCCATTAAAATAATAACTGCACCTTTAACTTTTCTTTTCTTCATTATCCCCTCTCCTTTCTAGCTACTGAAATAAAGAATGGTACACCCATTAATGCTGTAAAGATTCCGATTGGCATTTCATATGGGGTGAACATCATTCTTGCTGCAATATCTGCATAAGTCAAAAGTACTGCCCCAAGTAAAAATGAACATGGGATATTTCTTCTATAATCCTCACCTAATATCTTTCTCACAATCTGAGGTACAATAAGTCCTACAAAGGCAATATTTTTCCCTACTGCAACTGCTGCTGCACACATTGGTATCATCACTAGTAGTGTCATCAGTCTAATCTTCTCTGGATTTTGCCCAAGCCCTATGGCCACATCATCTCCCAGATTTAATATATTAATCTTAGGCGATAAGAAAACGGCGATTACAAGCCCTATCATCCCTACAATGAAAACTAATGTAAAATCTGCCCAAGAAGCATTTCTAAAGCCACCTGATACCCAAAATCCTATCATTTGAGATTGATTTGAAAGGAGTCCAATTACAGTTGTTAATGAAATAAAAAATGTACTCATAGCCGTTCCTGCTAAAAGTATCTTCGTAATAGATGCGTTATTTGCTTTCTTAGAAATAAAGCCAAGTACAATAAGTCCTGTTGCTAGTGCACCTATTAAAGCTGCCATCATAACACTTGTTGTATTAATACCAATTCCCATCGCATAAAAAATGGCTATGACAAGTGTTGCCCCTTGGCTTACCCCTAATATAGAAGGCTCTGCAATAGGGTTTCTCGTCACGCCCTGAATCATACTACCTGTTACTCCTAATATACCGCCTGTAAATAATACAGCAAGGGCTCTTGGAATACGTACATCACGTACTAACATCATCTCTAAAGTTTCACTATAATCAAAAATACTATTCCAAATGTCCTTAAAAGTAATATGGACAGACCCTAGCCTTACGGCTAGGATCAGTCCTGTCATTAAAAGTAACAAACTACAAATCACGAAAATGCTTGTATTTTTATTACTTTGTTTCATTTAACATTTCACCTACTTCATCTACTAGTAAGTCTCTTCCGATTGGGCTATAACCTTGGTTAAAGTATGGTGATGATTCTAAAGTTACCACATGTCCTTCTTTAACAGCAGGAAGGTTGTTCCAAATCGCATTTTGTTCAAGTACTGCTAAGTCTTCATCTGTTGCAATTAAGAAAATGTAATCTGTGTCAATTGCAGCAAGTCCTTCATAAGTTACAACTGGAAGGCTAATATCTGTTTGTTCTGGCATACCTTCTGGTTTAGCAAGGTCCATATCTTCATATAAAACTTCACCAAATCCTGCACCATCAAATACGAAGAATTGTCCACCACTTGCTAAGAATGAAAGATAAGTTGTATCTTCACCAAACTCAGCTCTGATTTCTTCTCCAGCTTTTTCAGCTTTTTCTTCATAAGCTGCAAGCCAAGCTTCGGCTGCTTCTTGTCTATTAAATACTTTTGCGAAAGCTCTTACGTCTTCTTTCCAATCTAATGCATCTAAGCTAATCATTACTGTAGGTGCAATCTCATTTAATTGGTCATACATTTTTTCTTGAACTGTTGAAATAACGATTAAGTCTGGATTTAAGTTCATAATCGCTTCTACATCCATAGTATCTTGCATGCTATATCCTAAAATTTCTGCACCTTGTAATGCATCCTCTAAATAAGTAGGGAATTTAGTATAGTCATAGGCATCACTATTAGCTGTTCCTACTACTTTAAAACCTAAAAGTGATAAGATATCACTATTTCCACTTAAATCTACGATTCTTTGTGGTTCAGCTGGAATCTCAACTTCTCCTCTCACATCTGTCACTGTTACCATTTGTGTTGTAGCTTGTGTATCCACTGCCTCTTTACTTCCACATCCTACAAATACTGTACTCATCGCACCAATAGCAAGTAATGTTGCTAATAATTTCTTTTTCATTCTTCTAGTCCTCCATCTATGTATTGTCTCTATACGAATTAATCATTTATTTTTTATTGTCTTCTCTACAGTGCTCAATAGCTTTTAGGCTCTTTACTAATCTTTACCTCACTGCCTTTATGATTTTATATGAGACTGATTATCATTTCAACACTTGCAACTCATATAATAATTTTATCACCTAAAGTAACTTTTTTTGTTATACTATAAGTAATATATTTTTGACAGAAATTAAGGAGACATCAATGCTTACTAAGACAACTAAAGATTTTCAGCAAAAGGTTTTACACCATATGACTTTTACCCCACACTCTATGAACAACTATACTCTCTATAAAAATGATATGTGCCCAGAGCTAGGGTACTTTATTTTATATAGCCGAGAAGGCTACTATGATTTTGGCGTTGGTGATTATACTATTCCCCATAATTTTTCACTTGCTTTTGAACATCAAGAAGAACTTATGCGCTTTGGTACTGTTTATACTGGTGAAACAGAATTCACTATTGAAAACTGTCCTATTTCTTCCTTCAGTCCTTCCTCCTTTTTTGTCATAGAAAAAGCAATTAAAGGTACACAAGTCTGGTCAAAGGGAACCCACTTCCATGGAGCAGAAATCACTATTCATAAAAAGTATTTTGATGAAGTAATAGCACCTCACTTTCATCAAGTAATTAACTTTAATCAGTTTATCGCTAACTATACTTACCGTTATCTTCCCCTAGATATAGCCTCTATTATTCAGACCTTGCATAATTTATCTGAGTCTGACCAACTTACAGCACTTTATCTAGAAAGCAAAATTTTAGAATGTATTGCTCTACTCTCTAATGAGGTTTCCTCATCTAAAAATACTTTCACAACCCAATTAAACTACGGCGATATTAAAATAGGTAAGCATCGCTACATTAGCTTAACAGCCACAGATGCTATTGCAATTAAAAAAGCTCATACCATCTTAACTAAAGAGGCTTGTAATCCTCCAACTATTAAAAGTCTCAGTAAAATGGTGCTTCTCAACGAACAAAAACTAAAAGCAGGCTTCTCTGCTATATACCATATGACCATCAGCCAATATACTACCTCTCTGCGTATGACCAAAGCTGAAAACCTTCTTTCTACCACAGATTTCAGTATAGATGAAATCGCTAAAATTGTCGGGTATCACTACAGCAGTAACTTCACAAAAATGTTTAAAAAAATACATGGTAAAACACCACTAGCCTTTAGAAGAATGAAAAACTAAAAAAAGTCTGCCACCTAGCCAATAAATGCTATGTGTCAGACTTTTTTAAAACCCTTAACGGGAATAATCTTAAAAGCTTAAAGTAATAATAAAACAAAAAAAGCTTTGAATCAATGATTCAAAGCTTTTACCCTAGTGCGGGCGAAGGGAGTCGAACCCTTACACCTCGCGGCGCTAGATCCTAAGTCTAGTGCGTCTGCCAATTCCGCCACGCCCGCAAAACCGAGTACTTGTATATAATACCATTTGTAATACATTTTGTCTAGCATTTTTTTGCAAAAAATGCATTTTTATTATTTTTATTTTCTAAATAAGTATTTATATGCTTATTAAAGACTGAATTACACCGAAATAAATATGTATTAATATTTTATTCATTTTTTTATATCTAAGGAGGATATATTATGACAACAAAAATTTTAATGTTAGTAGGGGATTTTACTGAGGACTATGAAACAATGGTTCCATTTCAAGCACTTCAAATGATAGGTTATACAGTACATGCTGTATGCCCAGATAAAAAAATAGGTGATACTATTGCTACTGCAATTCATGACTTCTTAGGAGACCAAACTTATAGTGAAAAACCAGGTCATCGTTTTGCTATCAATGCTGATTTTGATACCATTAATGTAGCAGATTATGATGGACTCCTCATCACAGGTGGCCGTTCACCAGAATACTTACGCCTAAATGAAAAAGTCGTAGATATAGTGAAATACTTCATGACCACCAATAAACCAATTGCAGCTATCTGTCACGGACCTCAACTTCTAGTGGCCACTGGAATGCTTCAAGGTCGTAAATTAACTGCTTACCCCTCTGTTTCACCAGAAATTAAAGCCTGTGGTGGAGAATACATAGAAGTTCCTATGGATGGCTCTTATGTAGATGGCAATTTAGTTACAGCTCCAGCATGGCCAGCACACCCTAATTGGCTTGCTAATTACATTAAACTTTTTTAATCTATGTATCCCTATAAGAATATACTTAATCACTAAAAATGTATTATATATCGACTGTTATAAAATAAATTATTTTAATCTACAAAAAAGGTGTTACAAACACTATGTTTGTAACACCTTTTAATTAAGCGGGTGATGGGAATCGAACCCACGTAGTCAGCTTGGAAGGCTGAAGTTCTACCATTGAACTACACCCGCAGAACATATTTATATATTACATGTTCTTTTTTAATTTGTCTAGTCCTTTTTTATTAAAAGTTTATTCTTTTTCCACCTATAAATACTACTTTACTAATTATTCACTTGTATCTGACACATTTTCATTGCGTTTAATGCATTGATATGACTCTCCACTGTTACACCTGCACAACAATTTGCATCCACACTAACTTTTATTTCTGGACAATATGCTTTTACTAAAAGTGCATTAGAAATTACACAAATATCTGTACATAATCCTACCAGTTCTACTTCTAGCTCATTATCTTGTTTCATCTTATTAGACACATATTCTCCTAAGGCTATACTTCCAAATGTTATCTTATCAAATATCTTATCCCCTTGATTTCTTGCTATTTCAATATCCTTTTGGAGTTCCCATCCCCAAGTACCTTTTATGCAATGTACTACTGGTAAATTATTCCCCTCTTCAGTCTCTAAATAGTTTTCTCCATGGGTATCTCTTGTATAAATCACTTCATCTCCATTAGCACGATAATTTTTTATTTTACTTACTACATTAGCGACTATACTTTCAGCCTCTTTAGTTCCTAAGTTACCTGTAATAAAATCATTCTGCATATCTACTACTATTAATAATTTACTCATCTCTTCATCTCTCCTCTATAATAATCTACGCTATAAACTGTGTATATCTGGCTTTCTCTCTATCTATATCATACTATTATTTTAGTAGTATCTCTTAGACACGTCAATTTGAATTATTTAATCCTAATTTATACTTATAATAAGAAAGGCACCTCTCTAGGTGCCTAATCTTATCTATTTTCATTAATTTTATACTGATTTCTACCATTCTCTTTTGATTTATAAAGCTCTTTATCTGCCTTATCTAATAACTCTTCATAGCTTATATCTCTGCTATCTACAGCAATTCCCATACTAATTGATCTTTTACAAGAGTTACCATTGTATTCCATAATACCATCCATACTATGACATAATTCTTTTGCCTTACTATGTAATTCTTCTATAGTACCTATCTTCTCAATATATACTATAAACTCGTCACCACCAAATCGAGAAATGATAGCATCCTTTTTAAATATTCGCTTTAGATTATGTGCTAACAGCACTAAAAGCTCATCGCCACCACTATGACCTAATGTATCATTGACATATTTAAATTCATCTAAGTCAATGACACAAAGTGCAGATAATCCACTTTCTAACTTTCCTACACGGCTCTGATCTAACATTCTATAGAATCCAACTCGATTATAAATACCTGTAAGTTGATCTTTTTCGGCTTGCTCTTCTAGTCGTGCTCTTTGCTCTACTTCTTTATGTATATTAATTATTCTTGCTATTACTACTAATGCTATATGAATAATCAGCATCAATTGTCATGTATTGTCTACCATTAATACTATTTGGAAAAGGCATATACCCTATATTGTCTGGATATTCTCCTACCAGCTTAGCTTGAGGTATTACCCATGATCCTAATGCTAAACAACCAACTTTTCCCTCATTAAGTAATACTCTTAATTGTTCCCAATCACTTGCTAAAATATCTTCTTCGCGAAGTCCTTCACTAACAATATCATATAATAACTTATATACTTTCCCCTCTTTTTCTCTAGCATTCATAAAAAAGTATTGTTTTGATAGTGTATTATAATCTCCTGATTATTTAAAATAAAAAATACCATAAAACTAGCTAATAAGTTTTATGGTATTTCCTTTAATTTAAAGCGGGTGATGGGAATCGAACCCACGTAGTCAGCTTGGAAGGCTGAAGTTCTACCATTGAACTACACCCGCATACTATTTAATTTATACTTTCAAAAACAAATACTACAATGTTTATTCAACCGTTAAGAGTATTTCTCAACTCTTTTTTTAGGTCAAACCCTCGAACCGTTAGTATTGGTCACCTGAATGTATTACTACACTTACAGCTCCAACCTATCAACCTCATAGTCTCTAAGGGGTCTTACTCCTTTCGGATGGGAAATCTTATCTTGTGGT
>JAZKZQ010000184.1:0-7313 GCA_045612745.1 Cellulosilyticum sp.
CTCATCAATACGCTTACGCCATTGTTCTTGTTTTAATGTCATTGTCATAAATAAATATACCTCCATACATAATTAGTGTATAGAGGTATTATGACAGGAACGTAATAAGATAAGAAGGTGCGGATTTATTTTACGCTTACATAATGATTTCCAATTCTATAATTAAATAATCATAATCCATTTATATCACTCATTGGTAGATAAAAAGGCATTATTACATTAGACAGTTAACCTTTAATGTAATAATGCCTTTTATTCTATAATCAATCCTATAATAAAATACAACCTATCATAAATACTACTGTTACTATAAAAGCATATGCATCTATTTTCTTATAAGCAAGCCTATTCATTCTCGTCCTGCCTTCACCACCTCTATAGCATCTTGCTTCCATAGCCATAGCCAATTCCTCAGCACGTCTAAAAGCTGAAATAAATAATGGCACCATAATCGGAATCATTGCCTTGGCTCTCGCAATAATGTTACCTGATTCAAAATCAGCCCCTCTTGCCATCTGAGCTTTCATAATCTTATCTGTTTCTTCTAATAAGATAGGGATGAAACGAAGTGAAATACTCATCATCATAGCAATCTCATGGGCCGGTACACCAATTTTTCTAAATGGACTTAATAAGCTTTCAATCCCATCTGTAAGCTCAATAGGCGATGTTGTAAGGGTTAATAATGATGATCCTACAATAAGTAATATAAGCCTAATTCCCATCTTAGCAGCTGTCATAAGGCCTTCATCAGTAATGGTAAAAATCCAAAATGAGAAAAGTGTATTTCCTGTGCGTGTGAATAACATATTTAACATTACTGTAAATAACAAAATAAATATAATACTTTTAAGTCCTCTTAAAATAAACTTAAGTGGTACTTTACTAAGATTCACAGCACCAAAGAAACAAAGAGCTACAAAAGCATATCCAATAAATGATTTAATAAAGAATAACCCAAATATATATGCAAAAGTTATAAGAATCTTTGTTCTTGGGTCCATCTTATGAACTGGTGAAGAAGCTGGGTAATATTGTCCAATTGTAATATCTCTAATCATTACGCCTTACCTCCACTTCTTAAATAAGCTTTAATTTTCATTGCTGCCTCTTCCACCGTTAAAACATCCGTATCAATATTCATGCCTTTTGCCTTAAGGGCATCCATAATATAACGAATTTGAGGCATAGCAAGTCCAATTTCTTCAAGCTCTTTACCATAAGCAAACACTTCTCTTGGTGTACCCTCATATGCTTTTTGTCCTTTATAAAGTACAAGTAAACGATCCACATACCTAGCTACATCTTCCATACTATGTGAAATGAGTACAATGGTAAGACCTAAATCTTTATGCATGCCTTTTAACTGTTCAAATAACTCATTACGTCCTTTAGGGTCTAGACCTGCTGTAGGTTCATCTAGTATAAGGATACTTGGTTTCATTGCAAGTACTCCCGCAATAGCTACACGACGTTTTTGTCCTCCTGAAAGTTCAAAGGGTGATTTCTCATAATAGCTTTTATCTAAACCTACTGCCTGACAAGCATATTGTACACGCTCGTTAATTTCACTTTCCGATAACCCTAAGTTTTTAGGCCCAAAAGCTACATCTTCATATACTGTCATTTCAAAAAGTTGATATTCTGGATATTGGAATACTAAGCCAACTTGCTGTCTTATCGCTCTTTTATTAACACCATCACCATGAATATCTTGTCCATTAATAATAACCTTACCACTTGTAGGCTTCAATAAACCATTAAACATTTGAATGAGTGTACTCTTACCAGAACCAGTATGTCCAATAATACCTACAAACTCACCCGCTTTAATCCTAATATTAATATCATCCAATGCCTTCTTCTCAAAAGGCATTCCCTCATTATATACATGGGTTAAATGTTCTATCTTGATTGCCATATCGCTTCTGCCACCTCTTCTACTGTTAATAAGTCTGATGCAAAATCAAATCCTTCTTGATTTAATAAATACATCAGGTAAGTTGTATCCGGTACATCTAAACCAATTTTCTTAAGTAACTCTACTTCTTTAAATACTTCCTTAGGTGTACCCTGTAATAAAACTTCTCCTTTTTCAATAACAACAATTCTATCCGCTAAGATGGCTTCTTGCATATAATGTGTGATATGAATAATTGTGATACCATATTCTTTATTAAGTTTTTGCATAGTCTCCATAACTTGTCTTCTACCAATAGGATCAAGCATCGCTGTAGACTCATCAAAAACAATACACTTTGGCTTCATGGCAATAACACCTGCTATAGCAATTCTCTGCTTTTGTCCCCCTGATAACTGATTAGGTGATACTCTCTTATACTCTGTCATACCAACAGTTTCTAAAGCTTCATCTACACGTTTTCTAATCTCTGTTGGCTCAATTCCTAAATTTTCTGGACCAAAAGCTACATCTTCTTCAATAATTGTAGCTACAATTTGGTTATCTGGATTTTGAAATACCATTCCTACTTCCTTGCGAATATCCCATACATTTTCCTCTTTCGTTGCATCAATACCACGTACCAATAAAGTGCCTTCTTTAGGGGTTAAAATAGCATTTAAATGTTTTGCAAAAGTAGATTTTCCCGAACCATTATGACCTAATATAACTACAAACTCTCCCTCATTAATGGATAAATCAATATGATTAAGGGCTTTAATTGCTTCTTTCTTTTCACCATTTTCATCATAATTATAATACTCAAATACTATATCTTTAGCTACTATAAGCTTATCTATATTCTTCATAGGTCTCACCTCTTTAGTTATATATATATCTAAATCTTTTACAACTATCTTATCCTTTTATCATTGTACATTATAGGGTGTATTTGTAAAATACTTAGATGTACATATAAATATATATGTTTATATACAAATATATTTATGCATTTCCATACACAGATATATTTGTATATATCAGAAAAGGGATTAAGAACAAATCCTTAATCCCTAGATATTATACTAATTCGATAATAACTTCTTCTGCACCGTCACCTTTACGTGGTCCGATTTTGATGATTCTTGTGTAACCACCATTACGGTCTGTGTATTTAGGTGCGATTTCGCTAAATAATTTGTCACACATGTCAACTTTTTTAGCTTGTCTTCTCTTTGTACCTTCAACTTCTGTTACAGGATATAATACCTTTAACATTTGTCTTCTAGCATGTAAACGAGTAGCGCTATCTTTTTTGATAGTTTTTTCTACTTCATCATATACAGTTACTTTTTTACCATCTACAACTTCTTTAACGCGTTTACCGTTAGCGTCAACTTTAGGTTGTCTAGTTTTAATTGTAACTTCTTCAAAATTGTTTTGTTCGCGAACTGCCATAGCAATTAAGCCTTCTGCGATTTTACGAATCTCTTTAGCTTTAGGTGTAGTTGTTTTAATCTTACCGTGGTATAAGAGATTTGTAACTTGGTTACGAAGTAACGCTTTACGACCTGCAGCGTCACGTCCGAGCTTTCTTTGTCCAGCCATGCCCTAACCTCCTTAGTTGTTGTTCTTAATCTTCACTTGGTTTAAGTGCAAAACCAAGTTCTTCGAGTTTTTGGAATACCTCTTCTAATGATTTACGTCCAAGGTTACGAACTTTCATCATTTCCTCTTCAGTTTTATTAGTTAAGTCTTCAACTGTGTTAATTCCCGCACGTTTTAAACAGTTGAATGATCTAACAGAGAGGTCTAACTCTTCTATTGTCATTTCTAAAGTTTTTTCTTTAGAATCATCTTCTTTTGTTACCATGATTTCTGTAGTACGTGCATTCTCAGATAAATCAATGAATAAGTTTAAATGTTCACTTAAAACTTTTGCAGCTAATGATACAGCTTCATCTGGCTTAAGTGTTCCATTTGTCCAAACCTCTAATGTAAGTTTATCATAGTCTGTTTGTTGCCCAACACGTGTATCTTCAACAATAAAGTTAACGCGTTCTACAGGTGTGTAGTTAGCATCAACAGGGATAACCCCAATTGGAAGGTCTGTTTTCTTAAGTTTATCTACACCTTGATATCCACGACCAGTTGTTACTGTCATTTCAATACAAAGGCTTGAATTTGCTCCACCGCTTAAAGTAGCAATATGATGATCTAAGTTAAGGATCTCAATTTCTGGACTGCATTTGATATCTGCAGCAGTAACTGCACCTTCACCAGATTTTTCAATATAAATTACTTTTGGTTCCATATTTTGGCTTGTATCTCTGATAGAAAGCCCTTTTAAGTTAAGCATAATTTCAATAACGTCTTCTTTAACGCCTGGAATTGAACTAAACTCATGAAGAACTCCATCAATTTTAATACTGCTAATAGCAGACCCTGGAAGAGAAGATGAAAGGATACGACGTAAGCTATTGCCTAGTGTAATCCCATATCCTCTCTCTAAAGGCTCAACTATAAAGCACCCATATTTACCATCGGCAGATAATTCTTTAATCTCAATTTGTGGTTTTTCAAATTCCAACACCGGATAAACCCTCCTTTGGTTTTCAAATAAAATATTGAGGGTGACGAACTATTACTTAGAGTAAAGCTCAACGATAAGTGTTTCTTCTACATCTGTATCGATTTGTTCTCTAGTTGGAAGAGCTTTAACTGTACCTCTAAGGTTTTCGATATCCCCTTCTAACCATTCTGGAACAATACGAGATCCTGTTACTTCTGTAGTAAGTTTGAAGCGTGTGATAGATTTAGCATCTTCTTTAACTTCAATTACATCACCAACTTTAACTTGGTAAGATGGGATGTTAACTCTTTTACCGTTTACAGTAATAAGGTTGTGTCTTACAACTTGTCTTGCTTCTGTTCTTGAACGACCAAGACCAAGACGGAATACTACGTTATCTAAACGAAGTTCAAGGAGACGAAGTAAGTTTTCACCTGTGATTCCTTGTTTACGATCAGCTTCTTCGAAGTATGTTCTGAATTTACCTTCAAGAACACCGTAGATTCTTTTTGCTTTTTGTTTTTCTCTTAATTGTGTGCCGTAACCAGAAAGTTTTGTTTTGTTTTGTCCATGTTGCCCTGGAGCATATGGTCTTTTTTCTACTGAACAAGCAGCAGAATAACATCTTTCACCTTTAAGGAATAATTTTTTTCCTTCACGACGACATTGTTTACATTTAGAACCAATATATCTAGCCATTTTTACCCTCCTATTAGACTCTTCTACGTTTTGGTGGACGGCATCCGTTGTGTGGAACTGGAGTAACGTCTTTAATTAATGTTACTTCAAGTCCAGCTGCTTGAAGCGCACGAATAGCTGCTTCTCTACCAGATCCTGGTCCTTTTACCATAACTTCTACTGCTTTTAAACCGTGCTCCATAGCTGCTTTAGCTGCAGTTTCTGCTGCCATTTGAGCTGCATATGGTGTAGATTTTCTTGAACCTCTGAATCCAAGTCCACCTGCACTTGCCCATGAAAGAGCATTTCCGTTTGTATCTGTTAATGTTACCATTGTATTGTTGAATGTTGATTGAATGTGTGCTACACCACGTTCAACATTTTTTCTATCACGGCGTTTACGTGTAACAACTTTTTTGCCGCCTTTTTTTGCAACTGCCATTGTGTCTTAACCTCCTTTATTTACTATTTTTTCTTGTTAGCTACAGTCTTTTTAGGACCCTTACGTGTACGAGCATTTGTTTTTGTTTTTTGTCCTCTTACTGGAAGACCACGTCTATGACGAATTCCTCTATAACAACCAATTTCCATTAATCTCTTAATGTTTAAAGCGATTTCTCTACGAAGATCACCTTCTACTAAAGTTGTTTTGTCAATAAGTTCACGAATTTTAGCTACTTGTTCTTCAGTTAAGTCCACAACGCGTGTATCAAAATCAATACCAGCTTCTGTTAAAATTTGACGAGAAGTTGGACGGCCGATACCGTAAATATAAGTAAGACCGATTTCAACACGTTTATTTCTTGGTAAGTCTACACCTGCAATACGTGCCATACTTGTTTCGCACCTCCTATAGGTTTTAAGTTAAAATATATATATATAACAGCATAAATGACTCTATGCCGCAGCCGCTTCTAGCTTAAATCACCACACAACATTATATACTAAAAACTTATATAAAGCAATGTTTCGTTTTTGTATATAGGCTGGGATTATTAGCCTTGTTTTTGTTTGTGTTTTGGATTTTCACAGATAACGCAAACACGACCTTTTCTTTTAATTACTTTACATTTTTCGCAAATCTTTTTTACTGATGGGCGTACTTTCATTTTCTGTTCTCCTTTCTTTTATACCATTTATTTAGAACGCCAAATAATGCGTCCCTTGGTTAAATCATATGGAGAAAGTTCAATTGTTACCTTATCACCCGGTAAAACACGGATGAAGTTCATACGAAGTTTACCTGAGATATGACCAAGAACAATATGTCCTCCTTCAATCTCAACTTTAAACATTGCATTTGGTAACTTTTCTATCACTGTTCCCTCTACTTCAATAACATCACTTTTAGCCAAGTTACAAACCTCCTCTTACACAGAAGATTGCCCTAGATACTCTTCAAGAGCTCGCCTTACATCACTATCCATGAGACGATTTTCTTCTATGATTTTTTGTTTAATCCATTCAACAGTTGTTAATGTACGTTGAATATGCTTTTTTTTCTTTAATTTAGGACTATCTACTTTGCGCAGAGCGCCATCAACTAAGTAAACATATTCTTCTTCAATACTTACAATTATGAATGGTCTCCCTTGATCACGCCCGCACTTTGAGAAAACAATCTGCCCTAGTGAATACTCGTTATTCATTTAATCACCTCTTACTTACGTAATGTAAGTATTTCTGGAATATCATCTGTAATAACCACCGTGTTCTCATAGTGAGCCGATGCCATTCCATCTCGTGTTACGAACGTCCAATCATCATCTAGTGCTCTTACCTGCCATGTTCCCATGTTAATCATAGGTTCAATTGCCAGCACCATACCTTTTTGGAGTTTGGGTCCTCTTCCAGGTGTTTTGTAGTTTGGAACTTGTGGTTCTTCATGCAATTCTTTTCCTATCCCATGCCCAACAAGGTCTCTCACTACTCCATACCCAAAGCTTTCAGCATACTTCTGAATTGCTTCTGATATCTGACTTAAATGATTCCCAGGTTTGGCATATTTTAAACCTTCGAAGAAAGACTCCTCGGTTACTTTTATAAGTTTTAACTTATCGGCTGATACGTCGCCAACAGGATAGGTTCTTGCAGCATCTGAGTGATATCCCTTATAGTATACCCCAAGGTCAACACTTACTATAAGTCGGAGGCCAAGCGGTC
>JAZKZQ010000185.1:0-7554 GCA_045612745.1 Cellulosilyticum sp.
AATATGAGATTCAAATTAACTTATTTATGGTGGGAAAACAAGGTCAAGGTACTGGATTCGTTCAACGGAAGAAGTAAGACAGTAGATAATAATGACAAGGCTATTAAAGAAGCAATAAAAGGTTTCTACAAAGCTGATGCATATTTTCTATCAGATGATTTCCAAGAATTACATGCAAATCAAATGATAAATGCATACTATACTACTGATTTAACATTTAAAAGAGGAGATGAGGAATAATGGATAAGGAAAAACTTAGCAGTGTATTAGGACCAATTATTAAGGAAAAGCCAATAGAGAAGTTTACTGCCGAAGAGTATGTCGTAATAAAACTTCAGCAAGCAGAGAACGAGTTAAATCGTAGTACAGCACTTTTGGCAAAAGAAAGAGAAAACAATATGTTTTTAAATAGAAAGAATGAACTATTAGTGAAAATTACTGATTTTATTTTTAAAAATTTTGATTTTTATTTTGGAAACACCAACTCTCTACATGTAAGCTACGGCCATGCTGATGTCGTTGACGAAACTCTTAAAAGCAGCATTGATAAGTTCATAAAAGAATTTAAACAAACTGAGGAGGATATTAAAGAAGAATGAGTAGAAGAGAAAATGAATATGCACTATACAAAGGTGACCAGTTCTTGACATTAGGAACAGCTAAGGAGTTGGCATCATATCTTGGAGTCACTTCTAACACCATCAAATTTTATATGTCTAGGACTTATCAAAAGAGGTGTTCTGGAGATAATCATTATGTTGTTATATATCTAGGACCGAAATTGAGGTGGAATTATGATTAAAAAGACATTGAAAGAATGTACATGTAGAGAGGTTAAGACTTGCTCTTCTTGTCCTCTATTTAGCCTATTTGATGTATGTATGAATGTTAAGCTTGATGAACCTCTAACAAAGGCTTTAGAAATGGAAATCCCTAAGAAGCATTTATCAAAAATAAAATATAGGCTTGAAAGGAAAAATTTTTAATGGCCAGTGTAAATATGGTTGTTAAGTGTATGGCTTGTGGTTCTCCTCTACGTTCAGAAGAGCAAGGAGGAGACTATTGTTTACACTGTTTATATGAATATACCGATAATTGGCTTGTAAAATTGTATTCTAGGGAGTTTTTGAAAGGTGGTAAGGTAAATGGAAAGCCCACTAAAAAAAGAACGCTTAAAAGCTAATTTAAGCATTAGAGGACTTGCGAAGGCTGTTAAGACTTCTCCTTCTGAAATTTTAAGGTTGGAGAACTACTCAAGAGCTGGAGAACTATATACCTGGGTGAAGATTTGGAATTACTTCAAATGGGATGTAGACTATTTTGTAGAAATAATTATGCTGCAAATTGAAATGGTTAAATATAAAGGAGGAAATACAAATGAAGAAAAAGAACTTTGCTAAAGAAATTAAGGAAGCTGTTAATGAATTGGATCTAGAAATCGTTGATGAATGGAATGAGCCTTGTAGATTTGATAAAAGCATTCAAATTTACTATATATCTTTCAAATATGCTTCTGAAGTGTTCACACTGTCAGCTTCAAGCAATGGATATTGTCTATCCAACAACAAAAAGCCATTTGATGTTAAAATGACAAATTCAATAAATGCCATGAAAACATTAATTATTTTAGAAATTGGTAGAGTGAAGGAGAATGTATGTTAAAAGACAAGTATGCAAATAAAGGATTCAAATTTGACATTGGAGATAGAATCATCACAAAAGCAACACATACTCCTGGTGTGATTTTAAAAAAATTCAACGACATTATACAAGGAAAGAGATTTATAACATATACTATACAGTGTCGAGACTCTTCTTCTATAATGTTAGTGTCACAAGATAACTTAGAACTAGACAAAGATTATCAGCCTATCAAAAAATAAACCGCTTTTTAGCGGTTTTTCTTTTCTTGTCAATAAAATATTAGGACAAATAAAAAAACCCTTTTTAAAGGGTTTTTGTTTTATAATGCAATTACTGTGTCTACTACAGTTATATTTGAATTAAGGTTAGCTGCAACGTTTCCACTGGAGTTATAAACATTTATCCATCCGTTTAATCCATCAATTGAGACTCTTCCTTCCACAATAGCTAATGATGACCCATAACCTTGAACGGCAAATCTTTTTGAGGTTGCTGAAGCAAATCCATTATCAGTATAATATTTTGTTATACTTCCTAATCCGTATGTTCCATCACTAACGTATGGTGTAGCTATATCGTTGATTATATCAAAATAGACTACCACTGTATTACTTCCACCCTCCACTCTGACAAGGTGTCTATATAGTTGTGTACCTCCACCTGAGCCAATATCTTCAACATCAATAGTGTTTGTTCCATCACTAATTGTCTTTACATAAATATTATTATACACTTTGCTTGATGACCCAATATCAGATGTCTCAGTTGTAGCTGGTAGAACATTTCCAGTTGTTAAAGTTGAAAGGACTGATAATACATTTACTTCAACACCAGTCACACCAGTAATAGGTATTAGTGTACTTCCGTTAAGTTCCCATCCAGTACCAGCGTTGAATTCGCCCATATTTGTCCATACAGCTGTTGATGGAGAGTCTCCTACTTGGATGTATAAATCATATGGACTTGTTGCTCCTACTAAATATCCAGCCGTTAAATCATTAAGAACAGTTGGCAATGGCAGTGCTGAAGATGATGCTATGATAGCCATAATATGAACAGCTGTTCCAGTAGGTCCTGCCACTCCTTGCTCTCCTTGTGGGCCTTGTTCTCCTTGCTCTCCTTGTGGTCCTTGTGGGCCTTGAATTCCTGGTGTTCCTTGTTCTCCTTGTGGGCCTTGTTCTCCTTGTGGACCTTGTTCTCCTTGCTCTCCTTGTGGACCAGCTAAGGGGAATTCGCCTATATTAAACCAATAATCATTTGGATGTGAAGAGTTGGCTCTTGTCTTAATATATAAGTCATATGGTGCCTCAGTTCCTACAGCGTAGCAGTCTCCATATTCTAGTGCCTCAAATTCGTCAGAATCAGTTGCTGGTAGATCATCAGTTGACTCTACCTCTTCTACAACCTTAATTCCAAACTCGTTAAGCGTTCCTTGTTCAGTTAGGATATATTCAATATCATCCTTATTCTTTTCTACTTGCTCTTGTAGATTTCTATATTCTTTATCATCAATCTTGAACATCAGTTGACTCCTCCTTTATTTGCTCTAAATAATAATCAACCCATTTTCGAAATTCCTCAGTCCAATATGTGCTTGATTTCTGCATTTGAAATATACCTGTTATAATTGACATAAAGATTGTTAATCCATATGCAACCAATACAGATATATTATATGTAAGCATAACCTCAATAACCATAAATGCAGTAATAATCATTGAAGCTGATAATGTTAATCCTTTGACTCCTCTTGTTTGTAGCTTATATCTTGATGGACTCATTGGTATATAATTCTTATCTTTAGCTTTACACATTTTATTATACGCTTCTATATATCTTGGATCATCAAGTATATTTACTTTCCCTTGTTCATCAAATGAGATAAATATTAGAAATGTAATTACACCAACCATACACCTAATTACAATATATGCAATCCATCCTAATTTGGATGTTGGTGCTTGGAATCCAAGTTTTCCAGATGTATCAATCATTGGTAGGATAGCAAGAGCTACCACTACCAACATTGAAATAATCCCATAATACATGTACTGTCTGAAATAGTCTCTGAATTTACTATTCATTGTGTTCCCCTCCAATTACGAGTATTAGTCCAAATAGTATTACTATTATAGCCTTAAACACTCTTGTTTATTTCCTCTCTATCATCAAGGATTTTATTGGTCTTATATACTTGTTTATAGTGAATATGAATAGGCATTACTATAACTTCATCAATTATATTGCATATAGCCATACATATAACTACGCTCTTCATATTTCTAAATCCAACGTATACACCTATCAGTATTAGCCAAAAAACTGTTCTTTTTAGTTTTGCCTTCATAACAGCCATTAAGAATGTTAGAATCAATGCCATTATACCAATAAATGATATACACACTTTACCAGTTGTATCGGTTCTATAAAATCCAATAGATACGAAAATAATTAAAGGAATGAATAAAAGCATAAACGATAGCAACCCAGTAATAATTGCCCTCTTCCTTGCTTTCCTTGTAATTGTAGTCATATTATCACTCCTTTATCTTGGTTATAAGCTCTTTAATTTCTTTATTTTGTTTCTTAAGCTCTGCATTTTCTCTTATTACATCACGATAGGCTTCAAGCACCTCCTCAAGTTGCTTTGAGATAACATCTTGATTATTTGAAATGCTCTCTTTGATATTTTCAAGATTTGACTCACTAACTAGATTTGCTATTGTCTTAACAAATTTTGAAATAGTCACAATTAGAGTTATTACAGCTAATACAATTGGCATTGCAATTGTGACTAAGTTTTGGATTGCTTCTGATGTTAATATCATAATTCTACCTCCTCTGTATCAGTCTCATATAATAATGGTTTTTGAGGTGTTGCTACAGTCAAGAATAGTTTTTTAAATTTGTCTATATATGACTTAGTTATATCCTCGCCAATTATTTCATAAAGTTGCCCATAAGCCTCTAATGGTGCTTTCTTATAATTAGTTGTGTTTTGGTCATTTAATCTTGTTAATTCTTCTTCTAGATCAGTGACTGGTGTTCCGTCATTTCTAGAATAATTATAAATTGCCTTTGAACCAGCTTTTATTTGGTCGCTAGTTAATGCTCTAAGCTTCTTTTGAATATCCATTCTCTTTTCCCAAATAGGACCATATTGCATGATATTTGCGAATAGCCTCATTTTAAATTGGTTTTGGTCCATATTTGCTATTGGAGAATTTGTGTAGTTACTTATTAAAAGATAATAAGTTAATTCTAGAGCCGTGTTAGAAACATAGCTTGTAGTTACTGGTGTAGTACTTCCTTCTGGTGTGATTGTATATGTTTTCATCACTGAAGGAATATCATTATCATAACAATCTTTAAAATCATTATAGCTTGGAAATATATCAGACATTTTCATTGTCCAATAAGTACCGAATGAATTACTCATCACTTCCACCTTCTTCCTCTTGCTCTTGTGGTTGTTGCTGTTCTTCTTCATCATCAAATAGCATTGGATCACTCATTCCCATTGCTTCAGCTGAAGCCTCACACCATATTCCTAAATCCCATACAGCGTTAACCATATCACAAAATTTTTGTCTCTGATAAAGTCCATCATCATATACAAGAGAATTTGAACCATCATTCATTTCTTGCTCAGCTTCTAACATATGGCTCTTCTTTTGGAATAGTCCACCATTCTTTAATCCATATAGTGATAATCTAAAATTGTCCATTGCTTGAAGGATAATTAAGAACTCTTCACTCTTAAGTGGTGCTTGCCCTGTTAATTCTTGGAATTCAAGGCCACCAGTGAGTGCTATATATGGATCTCCTATTAAAGCTGAGTGCTTCATTGTTGAACCAGCCAACTTTACATTGACCTCTTCATCAGGAGAACCTACTCTTATTCCTCTTACACCACTATTAGCGATTAAGCTTGTTCTGGCATAAGGGAATATTTCAGACATAACATCCAATATTGGATCTTGTAGTGTTTGTCTTGGAATGTTTGTTTGTGAAATTTGTTTACAGTAGTCGTGAAGTAATACTGCTCCATTCAAGAACATTTCTTCAGTAACCTCATTAGGTAAAGTCATAATAACCTTCTTTACCCAAGTATCAGTTAATACCCTTAGACCGTTTGCTTTCTTAGATTCAGTTGTTGTAGAACCCATAAAAGGAACTGGCTTTACTGCAATAAATCTTCCGTATAGGTCAATACCTGTCCCTTCAGAAGAAGCAAGTGTGAATGGTAAAAAATAAAATTTATCAAGTTCCTCAACATAGAAGAACATTCCTTGTCCTCTATAGTATAGTATTCTTTCTAATAGTTCTCCATCTAAACCTTCTGGAAGATTATACCATCTATATCTTCTAACAGCGTCTTGTTCGTCCATTATTCTTAGAGTTCTTTTAATATTTTCTTTTAAAGCTTCTCCACATTCTCCCATTTTAACTGGTAAGCCAGTCTTAGGATTTATTCCAGCTTGTAAAAGTGTCATGACATCTTTAATTACTGCACCCATTATTTAGCTCCCCCTTTTAGCATTGCAAGTCTATCTTTATAGCTCATTTTTTGAAGATTAGAAGCTTTCCTTTGCATTGCTATCCTTTGTTTTAACTGATTAGTAATAGCATACCTCCAAGGCATTTTAGAACTATCTAGGAAATCATCCATTGCAGAGTTTATCATTTTCCCTGCAAGGTTGATTCCACTCTCTTGAGCTTTTGCTAATTCTTGTTGCTTCTTATCATCTGCAACAGCACCTGCAACTCCCTTTGTAACATTGTTTACTGCTTGTTGAACACTCATTCTATATCACTCCTTTTTACATATATTCCTCTTTGTAATTCACTATATATTTCAGAAGCTACAACATAGTCCTCATTTATATTAAGTCTTATAAACTCGGCTTGGATGAATGTTTCTTCTTCTCTTATGAATTCATTAAGCGTTCCAATTCTTCCAACACTCATTCCATTCCACCTCAATTTGTTTTCTACGGCTGTTTTTTCTTCAGCTGTAGTTTTGTATACTTGTAAGAATGGGAAGTATTTAGAGTTAAAATTAAACGCTGTGACCTTTGATATTGTTTGTGGTAATGCTTGAACATTTTGAAGATTATAATTGTATAGATCCTTTGAATATCCTAATGCTTCCTTTTGCTTTTGTCTAGTTATGTATAAATCAGCTCCACCACCTAGTGCTGAAGCAACACCACTTCCAATACCTGCAATTGGGTTTATTAGTCCTCCTATACCTAGTCCTTGTGTTAATGCACTTGCACCACTTGACACTGCTTGATCTATCAATTGCCACTTATTATTGAATTTCATATTTTTAATTTGTCTATCAAAAATATTTTGATAATTTACATTATTAAGCTGATAATTTGCCCAAGCGTCATTCATTTGAGCTATTGAGTAATTACCTCCACAAATAAGTCCTCTAGAATCATTTAAATCCTTTCCATATAAATACTTATAGTTTGGATTTATCTTTATCCATGGCTGATATGGTAGATATGTAAAGTCTACATTGAAATATTCTACTCCACCATTCATATAAGGGTCGAATTCGTATTCTCCATCATAATTTGGACTTGATAATCTATAAAGCTCTGTAATATGATTTACTTTTGGATTTGATGAAGTAATAGTATATGCTATATCAAATGTTGCACTAGATTCATAACAATAAAAAGCATATCCAACTACATTGTCATTTCCATCTTTTATTGCTGTTGCTTTTACTCCAATATCATTATTTATTATTGATATTTCGCCGCTAGCATTCAGTAAATCTCTAATAGGACAATATGGAAGTATTTGTACATCATATACTACCGAACTTCCATATGTAGTGATTAGATTTGTTGCTATGCCAAGCATAGCGTCAGCGTCATATGTTTGAGA
>JAZKZQ010000186.1:0-14418 GCA_045612745.1 Cellulosilyticum sp.
ATATCAGCGCCTACAAAATTTAAGCCTTTCATAGTAATGAGGGCATCTAAGAGTTCTTTCATGGTGATACCACCTGGTTCAGGTGTACCAAGTCGGAGGCCAAGCGGTCTTAGGAAGACAACATGAAGTGTCAACTCCTTGGCTCACAGAACGACATGGCTACGATCCGACTTATATCAGCGCCTACAAAATTTAAGCCTTTCATAGTAATGAGGGCATCTAAGAGTTCTTTCATGGTGATACCACCTGGTTCAGGTGTACCTGTTCCAGGGAAGATAGAAGGGTCAAGAACATCTAAATCAATTGTCAAATACACAGGTTTGCCTTGTAATTGTTCTACAACATCTTGGAGTGTATGCGTATTAAATGGATTTAAATAAGTATGTTGTTTTGCCCATTCAAATTCTGACTTCATACCAGAACGAATACCGAATTGGAAGATATGCCCATCACCTACAGTGTCCCAAGCACGTCGTAATACGGTAGCATGAGACAGTGTTTCACCTAAATATTCTTCACGTAAATCTGTATGGGCATCAAAGTGGATGATATGTAAGTCTGTATATTTTTCATGAAGTTTTTGAATGACAGGAAGACTAACAAGGTGTTCGCCGCCTATCATAAGAGGTTTTTTACCAGCAGCTATAATATTATCCGCTACATTACCAATGGTATCTAAAGCCCGTCTTGTGTTGCCAAAGGGGAGATCTACATCACCAATATCACACATATTAAAGTCTTCAAGGTCTAAGTCTAAATAAGGAGAATAAGTTTCAAGTCCGTAAGAGTCAGGGCGAATAGCTGTAGATGCAAAACGTGTGCCTGGTCTATAGCTGGTTGTACCGTCAAAGGGAGCACCAAATAAGATAACTTCCCCATCTTCAAAAGTTTTGTCAAAACCAATAAAAGTCTGCATAGAATAAGTGTTAAGCATTTTCGAGTCCTTTCTGTACATAGGTTGGGAGCATAAAGGCTCCTAGATGTAAATCTGTATTATAGTATTTTGTATAAAGACCAAAGTTTTTCCAAGTATCTGCTTTTAAGTCTCTGAGTGGGTCATATTTTTTAGAAGCAAAACCAAAAAGCCAGTGGCCAGAAGGATAGGTTGGTAGATGAAACTGGTAAACCTTGGCGATGGGAAAGACTGTTTTAATTTTATGATGTGCACGTTTCATTTCAGTAGCATAGGATTTATAATAAGGACTCTCATGTTGATTAATTAAAATCCCTTCTGTACTTAAAATACGTGAACAGTGCATATAAAATTCTAGGGAGAACAGTCCTTCACCAGGACCAATGGGATCAGTCGAGTCTACTAAAATCAAATCATAGACATTGTCAGGTGTTTGTGCTACAAACTTTAAGCCATCTTGAAAGTATATATGAAGACGTGCATCATGGTCTAATTTAGAGGCAGTTTGTGGTAAATATTGTTGACAAAGACGAACAACTCTTTCATCAATTTCCACCAAATCTACATGTTTAATATGTTGATAACGTAAAATTTCTCTTGCACTACCACCATCACCACCACCTATAATAAGCACTTTTTGGATAGATGGATTAACTGCCATAGGGACATGACTAATCATATCATGATAAATAAATTCATCTTTTTCAGTAACCATCATTAACCCATCTAAAGTGAAGAAACGACCAAAGGTTTTACTTTCATAGAAATCAATTTGTTGAAAGTCACTACGTTCAGAATGGAGATGGTTTTCAATAGCAATAGAAAACCGTACATCTTCTTGATGACTTTCTGTATACCATAATTCACTCATAAAATTCTCCTGTGTGTGATTATTTGATTGGTTCATCATAATCTTCCTCTAAGCTAAACATAGCTTCACGTACAAGTGTGCCATAGAATATTTCATCCATCTCATGTTTAACCTTCTTTGCAATAAGGCGTGCTTCTCCCTTGTGAATTTCATCTTTTGTATATCCGAAAAGGTAATTATCTAAATCAAATTGTTTCAGACGACATTTGGTATGAAAAATATTTTCTTGATAAACATTTACATCAATCATGTTATACATCATACGAATATGATCTGGAATGAAGTTTTGTATAGAATCAATAGGATGATCAATGAAAATTTTATTGCCCGCTATATCTCTAGCAAAGCCACGTACACGATAGTCAATGGTCATTACATCAGCATCAAAGCAGTGAATTAAATAATTCAGTGCTTTAAGGGGAGAAATTTCACCACAAGTAGCCACATCAATATCTGCTCTAAATGTACTAATACCTTCATAAGGGTGATACTCAGGATAAGTATGCACTGTAATATGACTTTTATCTAAATGACCAAGAATAATCTCGGGAATAGGTCCAGGTGAAGCAGACTTAGCTTCTGCATGTTTAATTTCAGGAACAGCCCCTTCACTCATAAGGATAGTAACGCTAGCCCCTTGAGGTTCATAGTCTTGTTTGGCAATATTAAGGATATTGGCACCAATCATTTCCGTAACAGTAGTTAATATTTGAGTTAATCTTTCAGCATTATATTGTTCATCAATATATGCAATATAAGCCTGTCTGTCAGTGGCTGTTTTTGTATAACAAATATCATACATATTAAAGCTAAGAGTCTTAGTGAGGTTATTAAAACCATATAATTTTAGTTTATTGCTATCTGAATTATTCATTTATTTTCAATTATGCTCCTTTGATTGAAAAATATGATTTGCAAATGCTATCTCATTATAGAATATAATATGAAATAATTCAATAAACAATCATGTAATACAAAATATTTAGTTTAGTATTACTGTCATTTTTTTGAAAATGATTTTAATGCTGTTAAAAGCATTGTCTAAAAGTCTATAAAATTGGAAATATATAGTTATATAGATTTTTTATGTTCATTTAGTAAGACTTATGATAAGATAATACTTATCTAAAATTATAGGAACATTTGAAAGAGAAAAGGAACATGGATATGACACACAATAACAACCCATATGCCCTTGTTTTTGGGATATCGATTTATGACATATTTGGCTTTTCATATGCAACATATCGTGCATATGATTCTAATCCAGGAAAGGTAAAGGTTTCTTGCGGTGGTGTATGTAGAAATATCGCAGAAAACATGTCTAGAGTAGGTGTAAACACTAAATTTATCTCAATTTTAGGAGATGATGAAAAGGGAGAAGAAATTTTACGTTGTGCCCAAAGAGTTGGTCTCGATATGAAAGATTCACTTATCGTAAAAGGTGGTTCAACACCAACTTATTTAGCAATTTTAGATGAGCATGGTGAGATGGTATCAGCAGTAGTAGATACAAAGCTTGCCAATGAGTTTTCTCATGAGGAATTAGATAAGCGTGCTGAAATCATTGAGAATGCAGAATATATGATCTTAGGTGCAGATAATCCACCATTTGTTGAATATATTGTAAAGAAATATCAAGGGAAAACAAAGTTTGTGCTAGATCCTGTATCAGCAGCTAAAGCAAAACGCATAGAACATCTTTTAAAGTACTTCCATACTGTAAAACCAAATAGGCATGAAGCACAAGCTTTATGCGGCTTTGAAATCAAAACAAATGAAGATATTAAAAGAGCAGGTGCATACTTTAGAGAAATTGGTGTACAAAATATCTTTATTAGTTTAGATACACAAGGTGTTTATTATAATAATGGAGAAGAAGAAGGACTTATCAGAGCAGCTTGTACAAATGTAGTTAATGTAACAGGTGCAGGAGATGCCTTCGTAGCAGGTATGGGTGCAGGTTATATGGCTCATAAAAATATAAAAGACATTGTAAAATATGCCATCTCAATGTCAAACATTACAATTTCTCATGAAGCAACAATCAATCCAGAAATGACAAATGAAAAAGTAGAAGAATACCTAAATTCAGTAGAATGGGAAGAGACAACTTTCTAGTCTATATGTACTGTATAAATAAAAATAGGAGTACCGCACAACTAATTTTGTGGTACTCCTATTTTTATTTATAAATAAGAAAATCTATAATTAACTTGAGAAGAAAATAGTTGTTAAAGTTGTGAAATTTTAAAGATTAGTAGAAATAATAGTTTGAATATTATATTATATTGATATAGCTTGAAGGTAGGGAGGGCTTAGTTGGAATGGATAATATATTAGAAGTAGATATCACATTACAAGATATACTACATGAAGTAAAAGAAGGAATGTGGATTATACTTTATGCTATAGCAATGGGGACATTAATAGCAATACTAGTAACAATCTATAAAGAACGTGTAGCAACATATGAAGCAACTAGTACTATTATTATGAGTAAGGAAGCAGCACTTTATTTTGTAGAGGACCAGTATACTAAAAATGATATTGACTTGTATGTTAAATCAGGAAATACATATACGGAAATTGCAAGTTCTAATCTTGTATTAGACAGTACACTAGAAAGATTAAAAGCGGTAGGAAGTTGGGGAAGTAATTTAACAAGAAAAGATTTGAAAAAGATGTTAAATGCTGGATATAAGGCCGATACTTTAGTTATTGAGTTAACGGGTAAAAGTGAGGATCATAAAATCATTAAAGATGTAGTAAATGCTTATGCAGACGCCTTTATAGAAGTATCTAATGGCTTATTACCTGTTGCTATGCTCAAAGTAATGGATAGGGCAGAAGAACCAGAGGGGATGGTACAATCTGGTTTGATGAAAAATATAATTATAGGTGTAGGCATAAGTATTATATTAAGTCTATGTTTAATACTTGTACAGTTGTTAATTAAGAAAAGTAAAATTACAACAGAAGAAGAAATTACAAACTTATTACAACTGAAAGTATTAACAACCTTAAAATAGAGATGGTAAAGATATGAGGGATGGATAGTGGAAGAAAATAAAATAGAAGAGAGTCAAGTAGAGCAGATTCAAGTTGAGGATGTGTTCAACAATGATAAAAAAGCTAAAAGAGCTAAATGGTGGTTTAAAAGGAAAAGAAAGAAGGAAAAAAATAGTACTGCTCATAGTGAAGCCATGCGTATATTAGTCAATACCATTGATAAATGTATAAAAGAGGGCGATAATTGTTTGGCATTTACAAGTTATTTAGATCAACAAGGAAAGACATATACTATTCAGGAGCTAGGAAAAACTTTAGCGAAAGCTGGTTATAAGACACTTATAGTAGATTGTAATATAACAATGCCATGGCTCAGTGGGGGAGAGAAAAATAGTCAAATAGAAGAGACAAAGGGTTTTTTAGACATTATAGATAGCATAAGAGAGAAAAATAATCAGATTACTTACAATGAGATATCACTTTATATAAGGAGTGAAGGTTTAGAAAATCTGTACTTTATACCATCTAGGCAGTGTAGTTCCAATGATTATACAAATTATGTACGTAAAGAAGACCTTGAAAGTATATTTCATATTTTAAAGGACAAGTTTGAAGTTGTGTTGGTAGAAGCGCCATCTTTTCAATATTTAAGCTATACACAAAATATATTAGAAGCGAGTGATGGTTACCTTATTTTAATTAAACCAGGTACTATAGAAAAAAAACACATACGTCATATAAAAGAAAAAATGAGCCAAATCACAACACAAAGTATAGGTGTAGTTTTTAATAAATCTGATACTCAATAAAACAGGCATAGGGGAGGTATAGAGGTGAGATATGATAAAATATTTAAACCAGCAATTGTCGTATTAGTAATGCTTAATTTAGGAGCAGTATTATTGCTAGCATCCAATAGGGGACTTGTGTTAGAAGAAGACAAGGGTTATATAGAAAGTGCAGGAGATACCTTAGAAGAAGCACATAAATCAGTTTTGGCACAAAATGATGTAAATGAGATTAGTATTACAGCAGATACAGATTTAGGATTAATTACAGAAGCACCTATTGCAGCAAAGGTAGGGCAAAAAGTTATTTTTACAGTCAATAGTACATATTCTGAAGATAAAATGCAGGTAAGAGGACTTAATGGTTATGGTACAGTATTAGAAATGATTGATTATGGGGAGTATAGTTGGATACCAGACCGTGCAGGTATATTTGAGCTAGTGCTTTTTGATAAAGAAGGTAATGAAAGGGCCACTAGGCGTATTAATGTAGCTAGTGAAGACCGTGAAGATATATATGAGTTAACACCATTAGAGTATGCTGTTGATGTGAAAAATAATGTGAGTTTTAATACAAATATATTTAACATACCTACAGGTAGTAAAGAACATGAAGCACTACCAACTACTCAGTTTACTATAGGTGAGGCAGGTATTTGGACAAAAACAATTAAAGAATATGGTACAAAAAAAGATGATAAAGATAGAACGCGTACTTCTATTATAGAAGGTAAGGATTTCTTATTAGATCGTGGTACCTATACAGTTACAGCTAAACTAAAGGATTTATATTCTGTAGATGCAGAAGATAGCAAATCTATAGCATATAAGAAAGAAGCAACAGATGGTCATCAAATTATAATTGATGATATTGAATGCATTACAGAGGAGAATGAAGACGGTCTAAAAGCAGATCGATTTATTGTTCATGCAAGATGTAAGCATGACCATATTCAAGATGATAAAGCATGTGATTTGGTATATGCTTTTTCTGTAGATGATACAGTAAGTACAACTAATATTGTAGGTAAGTTAAATGGTTATACAGAAAGTAATGAGATTATATTACCTAATATGAGCTGGAATTATACAATTACAGTTAAGGTAAAGCATAAAAATAATTCAAATATAGAGGCATCAGGTACACAATTACTTTTACCGAATGCATATGAAACCATAGCTGAAAAGACTATTTTAAGAGAAGAAAGAAAGTACGGTAGTATTAAAATTAAAAATGTAAAAATACAGTCTGCATTATTAGATGATTATTATAAAGATAAAAGTAATGCGCTATTACCAACACAAGTTATTGCAAAGGATAATCAAGTATGTACAATGTATGTAAATAGTAATAACTATGTGACAATTAATGTAGGAGATGGTGAAAATCCAGAAAAATTACAGTATAATGCTTACATTATACAAGATGGTCAAACGATAAGTTTAGAACCAGTATATGAAAGTTATGATAAAAAAGTTGGGAATATATTTGTATACTATCCGAAGACTGGTGGAAAGAAATCTTATGATGTCAATAAATCCGCAACGCTTAGTATAGTGGTAGCAGAAGTAAATGAAAATGGTACCGTTACAAGAAGAGCCATGAAAAACATAGAGGTGAATATTAAATAAATGCATATGAAAACTTACAGAAACTTATCTAAGGCAAGTACGGTAATACTTATGCTATCAGTTTTACTAAATATAGGGCTAGCAAGGCAGATACTGACTCAAAAGTATGAAGCAAGACGTCAAATGAAAGAGGTAGCATTGGAAGCTGAAAAGAGAATTGAAGAAAATAATGCAAATTTAACTAGTCAGCTCACTAAGACCTATGAGTTAATGATTAAAGAAACTTTTACAAAAGAAGAGTTAGCCAATGCTATGCAGCGTCAGTGGCAGTATATGATTAGTGTAAATGGTGAAGAAATAAAAACAAATAAAAAATATATACCTCAAGGAAATGTACGTGTGATGATTGCTGAGGTCTTAAAAGATGAAAGTATTTTAAGTCATGAGATTCTTAAGCTGGGTAGTTTAGATGAACTGATTGAACATATGACATTGGAAGATTTAGTAGAGGTATACAGTACAGTACCTTATAAGTTAAAACGAGAAGAAACAGAAGTAGGTATAAAATACTATTATGAATTTATAGAGGTACCAGCAGAAACATTAATTGTTTTAGAATTTAACCCATTACTAACAGAAAGATTAGAATATAAAAATACAATTAAGGAAAATAAAATTACACTCATAACAAAGGCTTAATTTTTAAGCAAGTGTAGTGAGTGAGGTTTTTAAATTAGAGATTTAAAAAAATTAAAATGGCAATAATACAAGAAGTATTGTGCTATAATGAGACTCATATAAGAGGAGGTTAAAAGATGAAGACAATTACCAAGATAAGTGTGCAGCAAAGTGGCGAACGTTACAATCTCTTTTTAGATGAGGAATTTTTTTGTGGTGTAAGTGAAGATACGCTGATTAAAATGAATTTAAAAAAAGGTATGCAACTAGGTGAAGAAGCTTTAGTGATTCTTGAACAAGAAGAAAATAAGAATAAATGTTTTTCATATGCAGTATATCTTTTAGGTGGGCGTAACTATTTCGAAAAAGTACTTAGAGATAAATTAAGGCAAAAAGAATATACAGATGAGGCGATTGACTTTACCATTGAGAAACTTAAGAAATATAACTATATAGATGATGAGAAACTTACAGTAGCATTTGTAAATGACAAGAAAAGATTTTCTAAAAAGGGCCCACGTTATATTGCCGGGGCCTTAAAGATGAAAGGCGTAGATAGTGATACAATTAAGGCAGTTCTTGAAGAAAGTTATGATGTAGATGAAGCTTATGAGAACTGTAGAGCATTAGCAATAAAGAAATATGATTACTATAAGCGTAAGAGTGAAGATAAATATACTTTTAAAGGAAAGATGTATGGCTTTTTAGCGCAAAGAGGTTTTAATAGTGAAGTCATTCGTAAGGTATTAGAAACCTTGATAGAAGAAATGGGATAAGATGTAATATGTTTATCAAACAAGGAGTGTAAATGAGTACAATTAAAAAGATTATCAAGCCAATTTGGTTGATAGGGAGAAGTGTGGTGAGATTAATGATGTTTTGTATTGCATTAGGTATAGGCCTTTTTATTTATGCAAGGTACATTGAACCGGAGCTTTTAACTGTCAATGAAATAAATATAGAAGCGCAAGGTTTACAACTTAGCAAACCACTTAAAATTGTACAATGTAGTGACTTACATTTAGGCCCCAATTATGATATGGCACATTTACAACGTGTTGTGAAGAAGATTAATGAAATGGCGCCAGATCTTATTTTATTTACAGGTGACCTAATAGATAATATTAAATTATTTAATGATAGAGATGAAAGTGGAACGGTAGAAATACTTAACGAGCTGAAGGCAAGTCTAGGAAAATATGCTGTTGCAGGAAATCATGACTATGGTGCCAATGGTTTTAAACGTTACCTAAAGATTATAACAAATGGTGGATTTAATCTACTTATTAATGAACATGAATCTATTATCTTAGAAAATGGTCAGATGATTAATATAGTTGGTTTAGATGATGCTATATGGGGGCAAGTAGATTTGACTAAGGGAATGAAGGGTGTAAAAGAAGATGCCTACAATATTGTATTATGTCATGAGCCAGATTTGGCAGATGAAGTAGCCAAGTATCCCATTGATTTACAGCTTTCAGGTCATACACATGGTGGACAGGTAAGAGTACCTTTTAAGGGAGCAGTTTTAACGCCACCTAAGGGGCGTAAGTATATAAAAGGTATGTATAAGATAGAAGGTAATCCACGTATGAATCTTTATGTTAATGTAGGCATTGGTACGAGTCAACAGTGTTTAAGATTTGCATGTATGCCAGAACTTACACTTATTACATTAAATTAATGTCAGGGATAGTTCATTTTAGAATGTATAAAATAAAAAGATATTAGGATAGAACCTAAGCTGTAAAAGCTTGATTCTATCCTTTTTATTGTGCCTAGAATAAATATATTATCAGATATAAATGTATAAAGTTTGAATAAAAATACAAACATATTAATAAAAATTCTAAAAAAGTATTGCAAAAAAATAAAAATATCATATAATTATAAACATATAAGAATAGATAAAAAATTTAGTTTAAATAAAAATTTAACTTGGAGGGAAAAGCATGAAACTAATACAAGGTGGTGTTACAGCAGCAAAAGGTTATAAAGGAGCAGGCGGGCATATTGGTCTTAAAGCAAAGAAAAAAGATTTAGCAATCATATATAGTGAGACACCTTGTACTTTTGCAGGGGCATTTACACAAAATGTAGTAAAAGCTGCACCAGTACTTTGGGATAAAGCTATTTTGGAAAAACAAAATAAAGTACATGCAATTGTAGTAAACAGTGGGAATGCTAATGCAGCAACAGGGGAACAAGGTATTAAAGATACAGAAGAGATGGCACAAATCTTAAGCCAGAGTCTAGGTATTAAAGTTGAAGAAGCACTTGTGTGCTCTACAGGAGTTATTGGTGTTAATTTACCTATGGAAGTATTAAGAACAGGGATCCCAAAGGTAGCAGAAAAATTAGAAGCAAGCTTTGAAGGCGGTGAAGAAGCTGCTACAGCTATTTTAACAACGGATTTAATTAAAAAGACAATTGCTATTGAAGAACAAATTGGTGGTGTGACCTTTACAATCGGTGGTATGGGTAAAGGTTCTGGGATGATTCATCCGAATATGGCAACAATGCTTGGCTTTATTACAACAGATGTGAATATTACACAAGAAATGCTTCAAAAAGCACTTAAGAAATGTATTGATACATCATTTAATATGATTACAGTAGATGGAGATACAAGTACAAATGACAGTGTATTAGTCCTTGCAAATGGTTTAGCTGGTAATAAACTTATTGATTCAGAAGGAGAAGATTTTGATACATTCTGTAATTGTCTTTTTGAAATTTGTAAATACATTGCTGTATCTATTGTGAAAGATGGTGAAGGGGCAACGAAACTTTTAGAAGTTAACTTACAAGGGGCTAAAAACTTTGAAGATGGTAAAGCACTTGCAAAAAGTATTTTAACTTCTAATCTAGTAAAGACAGCATTTTTTGGAGAAGATGCTAACTGGGGACGCGTTTTTTGTGCTATGGGATACTCAGGTGTAGATTTTGATGCAAATAAAGTAGATATTAGCTTTGAGAGTATTGCAGGACAGATTTCACTTTTAAAACAAGGTTTACCAGTAAAGTTTAATGAAGAAAAAGCAAAGACTATTCTGCAAGAAGAAGAGATTAAAATTACTATTACAATGGGTGAGGGAGAGGCTTCTGTTACAGCATGGGGATGCGACTTAAGTTATGATTATGTAAAAATTAATGGAGATTACAGAAGCTAAGTAAGTAGGTGAAACTATTAGAGTATAGGGATTATAATTACTGATAATCCCTATAGTTTTATACAAAAGGAAAATAGAGGACTTAGAAATATGAGGGGGATTTAAAATGAAAGATGATGGTTTAGAAAAGGCAAAGGTACTAATTGATGCATTACCTTATATTAGAGAATTTAATGGGCATACAGTAGTTATCAAATATGGCGGAAGTGCTATGTTAGACCCTGAGATTAATAAAACGATTGTACAAGATATTGTACTGCTTAAGCTAGTAGGATTGAAACCTGTTATTGTTCATGGTGGTGGTCCTGAAATTAATAGCATGTTAACTAAACTGGATATTGAATCTAAATTTATTAATGGCTTACGTGTTACAACTAAGGAGACCATGGAAGTTGTAGAAATGGTTTTAGCTGGTAAGGTAAATAAACAAATTGTAGAAATGATTGCACAGCAGGGAGGATGTCCAGTAGGGCTTTGTGGTAAAGATGGCAAAATGCTAAAGGCTAAAAAGATTGAAAAAGATGGTGCAGATTTAGGATATGTAGGTGAAATTGTAGAAGTTAATACAAGTCTTATTAATACACTTGTTGATAATGATTTTATTCCAATCATTGCACCAATTGGAGCAGATGATGAAGGCAATACTTATAATATCAATGCAGATTATGCAGCCGTAGCCATAGCTAGTGCATTAAATGCTGAGAAATTAGTATTTTTAACAGATGTAGAGGGTGTACTTAAAGATAAAGAGGATGCTACTTCATTAATTTCATTTTTAAGTGATGAGGAAGCAAAAGAGTATTTAGCAGATGGTACTATAGCAGGTGGTATGATTCCTAAGGTGGAATGTTGTATGGAAGCCATTGAAAAAGGTGTGTCAATGGTACATATATTAGATGGTCGTAAAAAACATGCCCTAATTTTAGAGATTTACACACCAAATGGTATTGGTACCATGTTATATAAAAAGGAGGAGACAGCATGTCAGTTATAGAAGAAGGCAACAAATATATCATGAATACTTATGGCCGTTATCCAGTTGTGATTACCCATGGAGAAGGTGCTTATTTATATGATGAAAATGGTAAGAAATATATTGATATGTGTGCTGGAATTGCTGTAAATGCACTAGGATATGGTAATGAAAAGTTATCTGAGGCCCTTAAGGCACAAATCGATAAACTTATGCATGTTTCAAATCTTTACTATACAGAACCACTTGTAAATGCAGCTAAGGTACTTGTTACAAACTCAGAGTTTGACCGTGTATTTTTCTGTAACAGTGGGGCAGAAGCTAATGAGGCAGCGATTAAATTGGCTAAAAAATATGGGAAGATGAAAAATGAAGCTAAAATTGAACTTATTTCTATGAAACAATCTTTCCATGGTAGAACTTGTGGTGCCCTTACAGCTACAGGACAAATGAAATACCAAAAACACTTTTTACCACTTATGCCAGGAACAAATTATGCAGAGTATAACAATATTGAAAGCTTAAAAGAAATCATAAATGAAAATACATGTGGCGTATTACTTGAAGTAATTCAAGGGGAAAGTGGCATTATCCCAGCACAAGTTGAATATCTCAAAGAAGTGGAAGCATTATGTCGTAAATATGATGCCTTACTTATGATTGATGAAGTACAAACAGGTATTGGTCGTACAGGTAAACTCTTTGCTTATGAAAACTTTGGTATTCATCCAGATGTAGTGACAATGGCAAAAGGACTTGGTGGTGGTGTACCTATTGGCGGTATGATGTGTAAAGAAGAAGTAGCTGTATTTGTACCTGGAGATCATGCATCTACCTTTGGTGGTAATCCACTGGTAACAACTGCTGTAGGTGTTGTGATTGACGAACTCGTAAACAATGGCTTATTACAGCATGTATCAGAAGTTGGGGCTTATTTAACAGAAGCTTTAAACACTCTCAAAGAGCAAGTTAGTTGTATTACAGCTGTAAGAGGTCTAGGACTCATGCAGGGCGTAGAGATTACAAAAGTACCTAAAGATGTAATTAATAAATGCATGGAAAAAGGTATGCTTATTGTAAGTGCAGGAGAAAATGTGATTCGTTTCGTACCACCACTTATTGTAACAAAACAGCAAATAGATGAAGCTATAGCTATTTTAAAAGAAGCACTCTTATAAAGAATGCTTCTTTTTTTGAGTAAAATAATGAAAATTACATATAAATAAGTTATAAGCATAAGAGGAGGCAATAAGGTGAAAACGACAACAAAGCACATGCTTAAAAAAATAATTTATATGTTATTGGTGGTCATGCTCAGTATTACCCATGTTCCTAGAATTTGGGCAAAAGAACACTTCATCGTATGCATTGACCCAGGACATCAAGCGAAAGGAGACCCTAAAGGGGAACCTGTTGCACCAGGGTCAAGTAATAAGAAAGCTAGAGTAGCATCAGGCACAGAAGGGGTAGCAACCAAAAAGCCAGAGTATGCGGTGAACCTAGAAGCAGCCCTTATTTTAAAAGAATTACTTGTGCAAAAAGGCTATGAAGTGGTAATGACAAGAGAAGTCAATGAGGTCAATGTAAGCAATGTAGAACGTGCTGAAATTGCCAATAATGCCCATGCAGATATGACCATTAGATTACACTGCGATAGTATTGGTAATGGCGGGAAAAGTGGCGCAGTTCTCATTGTCCCTTCTAAAGCAGGTACACATACGGCAGGTATCTATAAACCAAGCTATGATTATGCACAACTTTTAAAGAAAAGCTTAGAAGGTAAGGGTGTTAAAGTAAATGGTATCTTTGAACGCGGAGATATGACAGGCTTTAATTGGTCTAGAGTACCTGTCATTATCTTTGAAATGGGCTTTATGAGCAATTGGAATGAAGACCGTATGCTCTCAGATAAAAATTATCAACAAAAACTCATGGAAGCAGTAGTAGAGGCACTAGATACCTACAATCAAACTTTAAGTTAAAATAGAAGGTGTTGCAAAAAGGGCCGCGGGTTTACTTGGTGCCTCCAAACTACACACTTCATAATTTGTGCTGCTCTAAGTTCGATAATTAAATAAACGGCAAAAACTCACTTCACTACGTTCCGTTTCAAACATTTTGCCTAAAAACTATTTAATTATCTTCACAAGAGCAGCAACAAATTACTACATAGGTAGTTATGGAGGCACCAAGTGAACCCACTTTCTTTTGGAACATAAAGATGAGGGACTAAAAAAGTTAACTTAATTACTTTAAAAAGATGAGGGGGGATATTGCAAAATAACTTTTGCAATATCCCCCTTCTACATTATAAGCAGAAACAATTCGCTTTCTTCTTTTACCTTTTAGGTCCAAAAAGAAAGTTGGAGTAGTAGGGGGCTAATAGTCTACCTCTGTAGTAATCTGTTGATGCTCTTGTGAAGATAGTCAAAGCG
>JAZKZQ010000187.1:0-5639 GCA_045612745.1 Cellulosilyticum sp.
AGAGTTGTTATTACAGGTATGGGTGTTGTTTCACCTTTAGGAAATAGTGTAGAAACTTTTTGGAATAACATTAAAGAAGGGGTTTGTGGTATCTCTTTATTAAGTGAAGAACAAAAAGTAGAAGGCATAGATATACATGTAGCAGGTCTTGTGAAAGATTTTGATGCAGAGAAATATATGGATCGTAAAGAGCAAAAAAGACTTGCTAAGTTTAGTCAATATGCTATTTATGCTGCAAAAGAAGCATTAGCTCATGCTCAATTTGATATGAATGAAGTAGATGCAACAAGAGTTGGGGTCATGATAGGAAGTGGTATTGGAAATTTACAGGGTACTGCTGAGGAAACAATCAAGTTAAAAGAAAAAGGGGGGAAACGTGTTTCACCTTTATATATTCCAATGAGTATTGCCAATATGGCAGCAGGAAATGTGGCTATTTATACAGGCGCAAAGGGTGTATGCAGTGCTGTGGTAACAGCTTGTGCATCAGGAACACATTGTATAGGAGAGGCATATAGAAATTTAAAGCATGGCTATAGTGATGCAATTATAGCAGGTGGTGCAGAATCTTCTGTTACACATCTTGCTATTGCAGGATTCAATGCACTTACAGCACTTAGCAAATCTGAAGATCCACTTAGAGCATCTATCCCTTTTGATAAAGAAAGAAATGGGTTTATTTTAGGGGAAGGTGCAGGTATACTATTATTAGAAACCTTAGAACATGCACAGAAGCGTGGCGCACATATTATTGCTGAAGTTGTTGGATATGGTGCTACAGGTGATGCGTATCATATTACATCACCTACAGTAGATGGTGAAGGTGCAGCAAGAGCAATGAGAGATGCGATTAAAGAAGCTAATATTAGTCCAGACCAAGTAGACTATATTAATGCCCATGGTACAAGTACACACTATAATGATTCAAGTGAAACAACTGCTATTAAAACCGCATTAGGTGAAGATACAAAGGTAGCTGTAAGTTCTACTAAATCTATGACAGGCCATTTATTAGGAGCTGCTGGAGGAATTGAAGCAATTGTTATTGCGAAAGCTGTACAAGATGATTTTATTCCACCAACAATTGGATATAAAGTACCTGATGAAGAATGTGATCTTGACTATGTACCAAATGAAGGTAGAAGTGCTAAAGTAGAATATGCAATGAGTAATTCATTAGGCTTTGGTGGCCATAATGGAACAATTCTTGTGAAAAAGTGGAGAGATTAATATGTTAAACACAAAAGAGATTATGGAAATCATTCCACATAGATATCCATTTTTACTTGTGGATCGTGCAGAATTATTAGAGGAGGGAACAGGAGCTAGAGGATACAAAAATGTTACGATGAATGAACCTTTCTTCCAAGGACACTTTCCAGGGGAACCAGTAATGCCAGGAGTCCTTATTGTAGAAGCACTAGCACAAGTAGGTGCTATTGCAATCCTATCTCAAGAGGCAAATAAAGGTAAAATAGCATATTTTGGTGGGATTAAGGAAGCTAAATTTAGAAATAAGGTTGTACCAGGAGATGTATTGGAACTGGAATGTACAATTATTAAACAAAAAGGACCAATAGGTGTAGGAAAAGGTATTGCTACTGTAAATGGTAAGAAAGCATGTGAAGTAGAGTTAACTTTTGCTATCGGTTAGTGTATATAAGGTTAATTACGCTGTAGTTTTATTTGTACAAGAAAGGCCAAGACAAACCGACTAACATAAACAAGGAGAGAGACGCGTGCCTGATAGAATAAAGCGAATTAACAATGCATTAGTTTATATGTATAATTATATTTTAGAAGCAGAAAAAGAAGCATTAGATAAAAGTGAGTATAATGATTTAACGTTTACTGAAATACATGTTATTGAAGCAGTAGGTGCAGCGCCTAAGACAATGACTGAAGTAGCAAGTAAACTAAGAATTACTATGGGAAGCTTAACCACTAGTGTAAATCGTATTGTAAAGAAAGGCTATATAGAAAGAAATTTTGATAAGGCAGATAGAAGACGTATTTTTATCAATTTAACAGAAAAAGGCTTTGCAGCATATAAATTTCATGAGGCCTTTCATGAAGAGATTA
Source organism: Cellulosilyticum sp. (assembly GCA_045612745.1). Lineage (GTDB taxonomy): Bacteria > Bacillota > Clostridia > Lachnospirales > Cellulosilyticaceae > Cellulosilyticum. The sequence continues at coordinate 2,083 of JAZKZQ010000187.1, forward strand.
TTGGAGAAATTACACAGGCATTAGATGAGATTCACCCAGATGTTCTAAATGTAGAACTTCAGAAGCTTGTAGATGTATTTCAAAAAGATGAATAGACAAGATATTATATTTTCATTAGTAAAAAAACAGGACTAGGGAGTTATCCTAGTCCTGTTTTTTTGTACAAAAAAATAACCTTATTAGACGTAAATATCTTTAATAATTTTACCTAGAAGAAACTATATCAGACTGGGTAGTAGAAGTTGTAAATACTTTAGTAGCAAATGGTTATATGGTAGGTATGCCAGATGGTAATTTAATTTACGACAATACTTATGCAACATATGGTATTCAAGATAATAAAGAGGGAAATTTAAAGCTTGGCGAAGGCTGGAACTTACTTTATATGGATAGTTTTGGTGGAGATGCAGTCGCAACAGTTGAAACAGTAAATGATACACCATTTGCCAAAATTACAGTAAAAGATCCAGGAAATCAAGACTATTCAATTCAAATGCTCCAATATACATTACTAGGAAGAGGTAGAACTTATAAGTTATCTTTTGATGTGAAAGCTGAAGAGGATAGAAATATTCAATTTAAGGTAGGAGTAGGAGAAACAAGAGGTTATGCTGTATACCTAGAAGAAATTGAAAGTGAGCCAGTTGTAGAGGACTTTAATAAAGCGAAAGAGCCACTGGAAAATGGTAGTCTCATCTATAATGTTACATTTGATAAAGGTAAACTAGATAGACTTACTTATTGGAATTTAGAAGCTAAAAATGGTGGCAGTGCAACAATGAATGTACCAGAGCCTACACGTGATTTGCATATTCGAATTCATCAAGGTGGTGCTAATTTAGGTGATGTTACCCTTGACCAGAGAGGTTTAAAACTTGGAGAAGATGGACAGACTAGTTTATGCAGAAGAAATAGTAGCTTTAAAAACAGAGGAACAGAAATATGAATTTGTGCTGCAAGGGCAAGGCACTAGTACTCAGTTAGGGAGATTAGTATTTGAAATGGGTGGAATGGCTCAAAATAATATTGTACTAGATGAGATTAGTGTGATAGAGACTAGACAAGAGTTTTAAATATATTCCCATTAAAAAATGGTGAGTTTTCAAATGGTCAAACAGACTGGAATGGGCTATATATGGAAGGTGGAAAAGGAAGTGTAATTTTTGATGATTTTCAGCAGGTGTTAAATATGTTATTTCATTTGAAGCATCATCAGAAATTACAAGAGACATGGTAGTTAAGACAGAAGAAGAGGGTACTTGGAGAGCCTTCTTTGAGAAAAATATAACTTTAACACCAGAAAAACAAAAATATAGCTTTGAATATACTATGCCTGCAGATAGCAATAAAGCCTTAGGTCTTAAATTCTTACTTGGAAGTACCTCAAATGCACTAGCAGAAGCACACTCAGTTATAATTGATAACGTAGTATGTGAAGTACAGGTTTCTCAAAAAGGCATTAAACTTGAAAAAGGAAAAAATTATCAAGTGATCAAATCTTTGATATTACAAATACAGAAAATAAATATTCCTTTGAATTTACAATGTCTAATGAAACAGATTTAGATGCAAAAATATCATTAGACGCAGGGGAACAAGAAGGTGCCGTTCCTACTACAGTTTATGTAGACGATATCTACTTAACAGAAGTATCAGGAGAGCGTAATGAGGAAGATATTGATATATCAGTGTCTATGGCTAATCTTTTACAAAATGGAGTATTTGAAGATACCGAGGATTTCAAATGAAATGCAAGATTTTACTTATGAGTTTGAAGTAAAGTTAGATGCAAGTTCACAACTAGAATTTAAGATTTTTATGGGCGACGGTATTAGCTAGAACATGAAAAAGAATAAATGTATAAAAATATGGCACTCTATCGTGGAGTGCCATATTTTTATATGATGCTATAGAGAAGCTAGGTGTTACAGGTTAAGCTAAGAAAAGTTAAATGATTCGTACTGGGCAATAAGTTTAATGAGACGAACACCATGAGGTGGTACATCTAGTGAGAAGCTACCTGTGACTTCTTGTAAATTTTCATGGGTCCAAAGATCATAAAGCTTATAAGTATTTGGCAAATTGAGATTTGTAGTAATTACAAAGTTTTTAGGAGTGATATTAAATATGGCAAGATAACGAGAGCCATCATTTGCTTGTGTGGTCCATGTAATATGCTCATCGGAATAAGAAAGTTCATAGGCAGCATGAGAGCGTTTGAGCAGTGATAATACATCCATATTTGTGAGTAAAGCTTGAGTTTCATTAGGTAGTTCTTTAAAGTTACCATCAAATATAATAGGGGATTTGAGGATGGCACATAAAGTTAACAAGCTCATTTGTTCATTGAAAGTAAATCTATTTTTAAGTTCAGAAGCTATGAAGGGAAATATAGGCCATGAGTTATTACCTACAATTGGATGCCATAGTTTACAGAGCTTAAAAGCATTTAATATATCAGACCATCCATTAAGAAAGGTATCACTAATAGGCCACATATTAGCATGTTGGCTGATATAGTCCATTTCTGTGTAATTGATGATAGGTGAAGAGACATATAATAGCATGGTGTGGTCACAGTTTTTGAGTGCTTCAGAGATATAAGATAACTCATTATACTTAAATACTGTCAAATCTATGTAAATAAGGTCTATTCCCCAGCTAGCATAAAGATTAAATAAGTATTCATAATAATTTATAGCACCAAATTTATCAAAGTCGATGACATATTGATTACCTGCTAGTTTTGTAATTTCACTGATAAAAGTTTTACCATCAGGTAAACAAATATTGTTTAAAACAGCTACGTCAGGTATATAGGGTAAAATATGTAAGCCTAACTTAAGATTTTGGCGGTGAATATAATCACTAAGTACTTTAAAACCAGCCCCGTCTTTAGCAGATTTAAATTGTGAATCTGTAGGGATATAAAAACCCTGTTCATTACTTTCTGCACCCGCATACCAGCTATCATCTATAATAATATACTCATAACCGAAGTCTTTAAGATACTGAGAAATATACGTAATAGTAGTAAGCAAGAAATCTTCAGTTGTAGGATTATTATTAAAACCACTATACCAACCCATAGGTGGAGTTAGTCCAAAATCAATCATTATTAAAACCTCCTATTCAAAAGGTAGAAAATCAAAGTTTTTAATATTCTTTTACTTTAGAATAAAATAATATTGAGGTAATGTAAATGTTAAAAATTGTCATGATATAAGTTACAAAACTTTTTTAGATATTTACTGATTAAGATGCCTTGAATTATGATTTTTTAATTAAATTATAGTTAAGATAATTGACAGTTAATAATTAACAACTTAATACATAGAATATAAAGAAAATTCAAAAATTAACAAACAATATGTTTGAGTTGCTTTGTAGTTGTAATAAAGGTGAAATTTTGATTAATGGTATAAATATAAAAGGATAATATTTGAAATATATAACAGGATAAATTCATTATTAGTGAATTTGATGATGGATTAGACTTTATTATAGAAAAGAATCAACATAATTTATTTATAGGATAAAAAAAAAAAAAAAAAAAA
>JAZKZQ010000188.1:0-26350 GCA_045612745.1 Cellulosilyticum sp.
GCTAGGTAGCTCGTCGGGCTCATAACCCGAAGGTCATAGGTTCAAATCCTGTTCCCGCTACCACATGCCCAGATAGCTCAGTCGGTAGAGCAGAGGACTGAAAATCCTCGTGTCGCTGGTTCGATTCCGGCTCTGGGCATTAGAGAAAAACCTTGTAATTAAGTAGATCTTAGTTATGAGGTTTTTTTGTTATATAAAAATTAATATCGATCAAAGCTAAGCCTATATGTTAAACTTATACATTTGTAATTTAAATAGGTGTTTTTTGCATACAATGTGAAGAGTAGGTAATATTAAGAGTACATAATTAAAGGAGGCAGAGTTAATGATTGATTTTATTAATCCAGAGTATATTAAATTAAGTGTAATGGACTTAAAGAAAGTTGAAGAAATTGCAAAGCCTTTACTAGTAGAAGGAGAGAATGTTAAAGTAGCTTTTCGAACTGTAAGAGATAAGGTGATTTTTACCTCTAAAAGAATCATTGCTATTAATGTACAAGGTGTTTCAGGTAGAAAAGTGGATTATACAACTATTCCATATAGTAAGATACAAACTTTCTCTATTGAGAGTTGTGGCACATTTGACTTAGAGAGTGAACTTAATATCTGGGTTAGTAGTGTTGGAAAGATACATTTTGAGATATCTGGAGGGTATAATATTCTTGAAATCAATAAATTACTCAGTGAATCCATATTGTAATCTATAGTAAGTATGAATAACTAAAATTTATAAATGTGAAATCTATACTTTTATAATACGAACAAGTATAAAAATATAAGCTGATTTAGGTGAAGAAAGATGGTTAAGCAGAACTATGTACGTATACAGGTGAGAGATAAGGGGAGTACAGGAAAACCTATAGGCGTTATCGGTGCATGCTGGAAGATTCATAATGAAGGAAAACTTTCTCAAGAAGATCAAGAGATATTTTTAAGGGTTGAAAAGTGGTTTACAAGTTTATTACCAGAGCCACCTTTTTATAAGGAAGGAAATCCACAGAATGCTATTTGTTACTTTAAGGTTGATGGTGCACAGAAGATGTTAGAGCGGATTACACCACTCATGTATTTATTAGATAAATATGAGTATGAGTATGATGTAGTATATACTAATTATATAGGAAAGATTATATATGAAGATGAGTATCAAGTTGCTGTAATTGATGAAGAGAATAGGATGAGCAAAAGCATGTAGATTATATATAAAAGCTAGTAAAGAAAAATATGAGTATAAGTACATTTGAAAAGTAGACTTGTTACATCTAAAAATGAGTGCACATCTTAGGAAAATAGAGTAGTTGAAAGGGGAGAGTAAAATACCTATATCATTAGAGTAAGAATAATGGTATAGGTATTTTAAGTATAAGATATTTATTTTATGTATTTTATTAGTTTGATGCTTTAGTAGGGCAAGAAGTTTTAGGCGGTATAAAAGTGAGATTTACAATAAAAATACCTAAGCAAACTAGAATAAGTGCAACTATATTTTTTAGTTCAAAAATAGTTTCACCAAGGAATATAGCTGATAAAAATGCACCGAATACTGGTATAAGGCAATTATAGATAGCAACTTTTCCTACACTGTTGTATTTGAGAAGGACAGCCCATAGAGAGAAAGCGATGGCAGAGAGTGCAGCCATATAGCATAATAGCCCAAGTGATGAAAGTGTAAATGGGCCTATTGAACCCCCTAATAGGATACCTAGTAGAACTAAAATAAAACCCCCAATTGTTAGTTGATAACCTGTTATAACAAAGGTATCTTGGTTTTGTGTAATTTTCTTACCATAAATCGAAGCAGCAGAAAGAATGAAGGCCGATAATATTACAGAACCGTCCCCCTTTAAGCTAAAGGAGGAGAAGAGTGTGCCACTATTATCTAGATTGATAAGGACAATACCTAAAAAACCTATAATGCATCCCAAAGCTTTGAAGAAACCTAGCTTTTCATTTTTATATATAAAATGTGCAAGTAGGATACTAAAGAATGCACCTGTGCCATTGAGGATAGAACTTCTGACACCAGATGAGTATGCTAGGCCTAAATAGAAAAATGTGTATTGAAGAGTTGTCTGTGTAACACCAAAAATAAAGACCTGTCCCCAAGTTTTGCGGGAGAAGGTGGTGAGGTTTCTTTTGGTGAGGAGAGCTATTAGAAGGACTAGTAGGCCTGCTAAGGTGAATCGAAGTCCGGCGAAGAGGAATTTGCCAGCTAAGTCATTGGTTTTGATATTAAAAAGTTGATAGCCTATTTTAATGCATGGATAGGCACTACCCCAAAGTAAGCAGCATAGAGATGCACTGAGGGCAATAAACCATGTTTGAGTTAAAAGGTTTTTATTTTGCAAAGTTATAAGCTCCTTTCTAATAAAAAGTAATTGTTATAAATCATAGATATAACTGATAGATGAAGAAGTCTACATATAAGGTTCTAATATAGTATATATGAATTGGGCTAAATATTCTATGAAATATAGATGTGAAGTCCATACTTATGGGAAAAGCCTTTTATTTTTGAAAGGATATAAGTTTAAATTTAGAAAAGCATAAAGTAATTAAAGATGCATAGTAATGATAGAAGAGCGATAAATAGAGTTTAGAGGGGTATTAAAATGGAAATAATTAATATAACTCAAAGTAGGAAGAAGTATTCAGATATTGAGCTTGTAAAGGTGGAAGATAAAAATGTATTTTTTGCTATACAAGTTAATAAAGGGAAGGAATACTTTTATGAAATAAGGCATTATGATACGGAAACAAATAAAGAGAAGTTATTGTGGCGATATGAGTTGAAAGAGGACTTATTTTATACACAAAAAACATATATGAATGAAGATAGAATTATTATTGTAGGATTAGAAGAAAAAGGTTATGCACGAATCAATATATTAGATAAAATAACTGGTCAAGTAATTAAAGAAGGGAAGATTTCTTTAAATGGGATGGAGGGAGACGAAGTTATATTTATTAATGGAAGATATTTTTTAGTGAGTGGGGAAAATAAAAAGCTAGAGAATGTTTATTATCTGTGTGATATAGAGGAGCAAGTAAGTTATTTGGTAACTATGGTTAAGTTTGTAGGTGGGCTGCCAACAGGACATGGGCTTATGAGACAATTACCTTGTTTCAAGAGACAGGGAGAAGAATGGATTATTTTTAATGAATGTTACATGGAAGATTATGAATATGAACAAATATATGATTGTATAGAAGCTAAAAATTTTGATTGTAATCAAATTCGAGAAATAGAAGGACTATACGTTATTTCTTTAGATGCATTAATTGAGGGGATTAAGCAAAGAGGAGATATTATACATTTTAAAGAAATCAAAAGACGATGGATTAATGGCTGGGTACGTTATTTAGGTGTAGCAAACGGGAATATTTATTATAGAGAAAAGGACTTTGAAACACAGTTAGAAAGAGTATATGCAGTAGATATGGAGAGTTTTGAAGAGAAAGAAGTATGCCTTATTAATCATCAGCAATTAGAAGGTGTACTAAGATATAATCTAGGTCAAATATATGAGGATATTAGAGAAAAGGAGACACGGAAAGTAAAAGGTCATTATGGACTTGAGAGGACCTTAGAGATACCTATGCATAAGAGACTAAGATTTGAGGCTTATTTGGATAATAGATATATTATTACTTCATGGTGGTGGGAGAATGAGGTAAATGGTGTGTATGAGTATAAAGAATTTGTAGGAATTCAGGACACATTAGGAGAGGGTGTAGAGGAACAGATGTTAGTTTATGAAGGGCAGTGTTATGTAAAAGGGGGGAAGGTAATTATTTTTTAAAGAAGAAGGATAAAAATTTAATGGGTGTGGTAAGTAGATAGGAGGAAGTGATAAGATATATATTAGTAATGTATGGAGGGTGCTAGTAAAGAGAGCATCCTCTTATTTGATTGGATAGCGTGTGTAGATTATTGTATGGATTATAAAGATAGTAAAGAGATGGATAAGGAGGAGAAGGAATGGAGTTTATTGAAGCAAAGACAATTGTGACCCGGTGTAAGGGGGATAAGTGGTTTGGCATAGATTATAATATGAATATATATAAAGGTTGTAGCCATGGCTGTATATATTGTGATAGTAGAAGTGGGTGCTATGGGATTGAGGAATTTGATAAGGTTAGAGCAAAGAAGGATGCTTTGCAGATTATAAGAAATGAGCTTAAGGGGAAGGTGAAAACTGGCGTTATAGGAACAGGTTCTATGTCGGATCCATATAATCCTTATGAGAAAGAATATGGACTTACTAGAGGAGGATTGGAGTTAATAGCACGATATGGCTTTGGGGTAGCTATAGCTACAAAAAGTCCGCTTGTAACACGAGACATTGATATTTTAAAGGAAATTCAAAAGAATAGACCTGTACTGATTAAGATGACAGTAACAACTTGTGATGATGCGTTATGTAAGATTATTGAACCAAATGTAGCACCCACATCAGAGCGATTTAAAGCTATAAAAGAGTTATCTGAGGCAGGCATTGTATGTGGCTTATTATTGATGCCAGTATTACCTTTTATTGAAGATCATGAAGAAAATATATGTGAGATTGTGAGACAAGCTGCCCTTTATGGGGCTAAGTTTATTTATCCTGCAATAGGAATGACACTTAGAGAAAATCAGCGAGAGTATTATTTTGATGCACTAGACAAGCATTTTCCTGGTATAAAGGAAAAGTATATTACACATTATGGCAATAGCTATGAGTGTAGAAGTATAGAGATAGAAAAACTATGGGGAATTTTTACCATGCAGTGCAAAAAATATGGGCTCCTTTATAAGATGAAAGATATTATAAGTTTATATCAGACACCTTATAAAGTAGAGCAACTTACACTTTTTTTAAATGAAAACTAATGCTTTCTTTTACGCCTACGGCGTTTTTTCTTCTTAGAAAAAAAGTTGGGCATAAGGTCTATGCGGCGTTTATAGAATGGATATAAAAAAGCTACGCCGCGACTATTAGGCCAAAATAAATCTAATAAGATATGACTAAGCATACCCATACCTATGCCAAAGGCAAATAACTCAAAACCAATTAAAGAAATAATAAGAACAAGGGCATATATAAAAATTAACGAATGGGTTAAACTTCTATGCCCCAAATATCTATAAATAGGTTTACTAATGAAAGGAATATAACGCCCTAGTAGACTATGGGGATGATCAATATCTGGAAGCAAGCTTCCTAATAAAATGCTCATACTAAGTAGAATAATATTGAATGGTGTACGTGAAATGGCAAGATGAGGTGCTAGAAGTATAATTAAAATAAGAGCAGTCACCATGCCACCACGTAAATGTCCTTTATAACCTGCCATAAAAATACTCCTTTGGGATAAAAATATAGTATATTATGGGATAAAATTATCAAGAAAGCAAGAAAAATGTAATTTATATACTATTTATAATCATACGCTATAATATTATAGATTTAACATTTATAAATTTTAGGTATTCATAGTTTTTAGTAATGTGAAATCATTGGGAGAAACCACTTTATGTTTATGAATAAATTTAGTTTATAGATGGTTTCTCTATATTTATAGATAAATTAGATAAATATAAAAACAATATTGTTTATAAAGCGGGAAGATAGATTAAAAGTAAATAAAAAGTATTTCTTAAGGAGAGACATTATGGGAGAAAAAGATAAGGTATTTTTTAATAACCATGCACAGGATTGGCAAGTATCAAAGCAAAATATTAGGATTGCAGAGGAGATTATAGAAAGACTTCATATAAAGCCACAGGAGAAGATAATAGATGTAGGGTGTGGGACAGGAATTTTATATGATTTACTAACAGAAAGAGATGTTATGTATTATGTAGGGATAGATATCTCTGAAGAGATGCTAAAGATATTTAGAGAAAGATTTCCTTTAGCTACTTTAGTTTGTGAAGACTTTGAAGGAGAGATATCACATATACAGGGGGAAAATGATTATTGTATTTTATTTAATGTCATACCACATTTTGATAATCTACTAAGTGTATTTAAGAATGCAAGTAAACTTTTAAAGTGTGGTGGACGATTGGTGATTGTACATAGTCGCACAAGAGCAGGCTTAAAGGCACATCATAAGGCCATTAATTTTACTTCAAATAAGGAAGAACCAATTCCATTAGATGAGGAATTCATCACATTATGTCAAGCAGCGGGCTTTCAAATAGAAGCATTAGAAGATCAAAACTATTTCTATCTGCAGTGCATAAAGGGATAGTCGAGAAGTGGTGCACATATCATAGAGGATGTAGCTAGTAGTGTACAAGAGCGTAGGTGCCGATTTTATCATATTCCTCTTTCTTTTTAGTTTACAGAGTAGGTTTTATTGAAAGAAAGTATAAAATCATATAGTATAAAAGTAATAGCAGTTAATGTACTAGGGGAAGAAGGAGACACTAATATGGGAAATCCATTACATAAATTATTTAAGAAGATATTTACAGCAGGACAGAAAGAGCAAGAAAACTTACAAGATGTTGTGAATAACAATAGCATCGATGACAATATAAAAGAGAGTATAGATAAAAGGTTAGAAGCAGTACAATCACAGGAAAAACAGCTCTTAAAGATAGAAGATTATAGGGCTGAAGATGAGGGGGATATAGCATTTGAGGAAGAGACAAATGTTATTGAAAGAGCACTTAAAGATTATATTGCTACCAAGGTATATGAGAAGAAATTAATGAATGAACTTCAGGAGCAAGGGATTACAAAAACAACTCAAATTAGTAAACAGGTCATCATGTATATGTTGGATTATCCTGGGATGACTGAGAGTAGAGTAAAGAATCTTTTGAGTAAATTTAAGGGATACGTATATTTTAGAGCAGTGTCTAAAGTATTTACAAAAGAAGAGTGGGATGCCCTAGAACATACTTTGGACTGGAGTATTCATATTGAGATACATCCTATATATAAGGAAGTTAAAATTAAAGATGTATTTAAAGAAAGTGCCTATGTGCCATTACATAAATTAGCTAAAATTAAAGAGATTAGTAAATTAGGAGAAATTACTACAGCATTTTTAGTAAGCTATAAAAATTATACTGGAGTGGGAGAGAAGAAGTATAAGAAAACATTAGAGATATTAGCACAGTATGCCATGAAAGATAGTAGCTTAGAGCATATTGGTATCTTGCAAAAAGAAGATCTAATAAATGATTATGAAATTTGCCTTGAACCACACTTGTATGAACTATTTAGTAATTATACATTAGGGCAGATAGGTGTACTATATGGCTTGGATATAGAAGCTAGTATAAAAAGTATGAAGCTCAAGCAGATTCAAGGTAAAAGCATTAACACTATTAGTGGACTTGTGAAGCGTCCAGCCCTAGAAAGAGGGTTAGAACAAATAAAGCAAATCATTGTACCGAGTCTAGCATTTGAAGGTTATGCAAATAAGAAGCATATAGAAGTCTTAAAATATCGTTTTGAAGAAGGGTACACCTTAGAAGAAACAGCGGAGAAAATAGGGCATACATTAGAAGCTACAAGTAAAATACAGATACAAGCTCTCGAAGAATTGACAGAGATATTAAGAAGTAGTAAGCTTGTAGAAATACTTACTTACCTTAATAAAGGTGATTATCATGTGACATTTAAAGTAGTAGAGGATGTATTAGGTGAGTGCAACAAGCAGATTATAGCTTTAATTAAGCATAATGCTTTCCATGACTTAAGTTATAATCCAATCTTTGATATGATTTTTCTTCATGAAGAGTTAGGGGAAGCTGAATTAATGGCGACATTAGCAAAAGACTTACCAGAAGCCTTTGAAATGAGTCACTATGTAGATAAGATAAAAGATGCTATTCATGCCATTGGTATAAAAAAATATGGGAAAGATGTCATTCCTAATTTATTACAAGCAATGGGGTATACTGCAACTGGGAAGCTTTATAGTAAGCAAGAGATTTCAACAACTTATATCTTAGACATGATTTTTAGACATAAGATAAAAAAAGCTATGTATTTGGATGAAGATACAGTAGAATTTTTAGTTGAAGAAGCAAAAAAAGAGTATAATTATGCCCTGGGAAATAATATATTGACGATAGAACAAAGATTGAAGGAAGCAAAGGATATATTACAAGTAGGAAGTAATCTATACTTACATAGTAGTAGACTAAAATATAAGGAAGAAGTTGTAGAAGAGATAGGGAAGTACCTAGACGAATTGAGCCAAACTCAAAATAAGATAAATGCACATGTACTCTATAATAGTTTCAAGGATAAGTTGAAGGGAAGTAGTATACAAGATGCATATGGCTTATATGAAATGTTCTTTTATTATTTTGGAGAACGTTATAAAAAAGAAAATGAAGGTAGTCTAAACATTATTTTTAAAGAAGAACAGTTAGAAACAAGTCATTTTATAGGGTTAGAGAATGTCACTTCAAGATTACAACAACTTATTAATAATCATATGGATGCGGGATATATAAAAACAGAAGTATTTTTACAAGAAATAAGACAACGTGAAGAAATGCAAGACTTTTTACAAACAAATTATTTAAGTGATTGTAAAGAAATGGCAGAAGTACTAAAACTAGTAGATGATACATTATTAGGTGAAGATGACTTTTTATACCGAGTAGATAGTAGATATCAAAGTATGGAAGAGCTTGAGTTAAGCATAGAGTAAAATTGATTGTCTCTAAAAAGGTGGGAGAGCTGATGAAAATAGTACCGTTTAATAAACCAAAGACCATATGGGAGATACTTGAGGAATGTACAACAGCAGGCATATTAGATAAACAAAAAGCAGAAGAAATGTTAGATCCATTAGAAGAAGGGCAGATTCGCATCTCAGCAGCATTGTTAGATACTTTTTGTAGTGATAGTACAGAACAAATACAATGTCATTTAGGAAATATATGGGGTTTACTAAAGTTGATTGCAGAAGGTCATATAAAAGAAAGTCGATTTGTACAGAAAAAGCTTAAGCAGATGAATTTCAAAACCTTAAGTTTAATGGGTGAACTAAGAGAACAAATGCAAGCAGAATATTATACACGCACCACATTTGATGTATTTAAAAAGATTTTATTAGAAACATCAGATAAAGAGATTTTTAAACTAGCTATTGTAGTAACAAGTATGGGTGAGTGGTGTGAGGAACTTATTGAACCTTATATAATCATAGGGCAGAATGAAGAGTTCTCAAGATACATTTCATATGGTTTTACACATTGGATTACAAAGGAATCATTTAAAAATGCAGCTTTTAAGTTGTTAGAGCTTAGTAGAGACTGGGCAACTGTATATCTGACACAGCTACTCGTAGAACAGCAAGAGTTATTAGAAGATATTCAGGTACAACGTAATATATTAGTTGGTGCATTAAAAAATAATGGTATACAAATGGAGATTACAGTAAATCTAGTGAATAGCTTAGATTTAACAGGGCTATTTGAATTAGCTGTAGAGGATAGAGAACTCTTTAAACAGCTAGTACAACTTTTTAATTCATTATTCTTTGATATGGGAATTTGGGAAGTACTAGAGAATAATAGTGGATTATTAGATACATACATAAAAAATTTAGAAACAACAAAGTTCGATACTTTAAAATTACTAGGTACTAAAGATGTATGTAGGTTTATAGAAGATGAAGAAACAGAAGGAAATATAGTAGAAATACAAGGGCAGGCTTTTTATAATGAACTAAAGGAACGTGCATTAAATCTGTGGAGAACAACCTATTCTATAGCACTAATTAAAAAATCTATTAAAGAAGGGACAGGTATATATAGTTGGTGCAGCTTTATTAAAGAACATCAGGTGGTAGAACTTATAGACACTTGTAAAGAGTTATATGAGCAAGATAAGAATGTAGAATGGTTTATGGAAGATGTACTCATTACCATTGGTGATATAGAAACTAAAAGATATATCTATAAGCAACTAGAGAATAGTGTCAATGAAGAAGGTCGTCTAGTAGAGAAGCAGCAATATACCAATGTATGGGGAAGCAATTATAAGAGAGAAAATAGTATTCTTAGTAAAATGAAAGTAATAGAAGAATTACCGTTTGAAGAAGTTGTAGATTTTAATATGCAACTATTAGAAGACTATAACCCACAGATAAGAAGTAGAGCCATCAATAGTTTATATCATAGAAGTGAGGCTATTATTAAAGCTAATAAACAGCTAGTTGTTAAGATTATAGAGAGACTAGGTGATAGTCCGTTCTATATAAGAAATGATGCACTTAAGTTGTGTCAAAATAAGCATATCAAAATAACTACCACCTGTGCTAAAAGCATAGAAGAGAAGTGGAAGAATCAAAACCAAGACAATCCAGAAGAATTTCTAAAGCAATTTAAAGAAATTCAAGAAAGAATAATGAGTATAGTCCCACCTAATAAGGCATTATAGTACTATAAGCCAATAAAAAGGAAAGGGAGAAGTAAAATGTTAGTAGGCACATTACAAATAAAGTTACACGCACCGTATGTTCATTCGCTAAAAGAAAAAAGAATGATAGTAAAAAGTATTATGGGCAAGGTGAAAAATAAATTTAATGTAGCAGTTGCAGAGGTAGACGAACAAGATATTCATCAGATGATCGTAATAGGTATTGCATGCATTGCACATAGTATGGGAAATTGTGATAGCATTTTAGACCAAGTGATAAGTTTTGTGGAAGATAATACAGAGGCGCAGATACTAGAGGTTATTAGAGATGTTATAGGAACTGAAGCATAAAAGTAACATAGTAGGAAAAGTAAAATTAAATGGACTAGAGAAAAGGTATTAAAGAGACAGAAGTATAGGCAGAGGAGACAGTAGTATGAAATACATGCAAATTGGAAAATCAGAATTAAAGGCATCAACAGTATCATTAGGTACTTGGGCCATAGGTGGTGGTTCATGGTGGGGAACAAACGATGATAATGAATCTATTAGAACGATTCGTACAGCCATTGAACAAGGTATTAATTTAGTGGATACAGCACCTGTTTATGGTTTTGGACATAGTGAAGAAGTAGTTGGAAAGGCAATTGCACCAGTACGTAAAGATGTACTGATTTCAACTAAGTGTGGGTTAATGTTTGACCGCACAGTGGGAAGTTATTATTTTACAAGAGATGGTTTCACTGTATATAAAAACCTTACAAAAGAAGCAATTAAGGATAGTGTGGAGCAAAGTCTAAGACGACTTGGGACAGATTATATTGATATTCTATTTACACACTGGCAATGTGTTGAACCTTTTATTGTACCTGTTGAAGAGACAATGGAAGCTTTAATGACACTTAAAAAAGAGGGTAAAATTCGTGCCATTGGTGGTTCAAATATGTCAGCATGGCATATCGAAGAATACTGTAAATATGGAGAACTAGATATTATTCAAGAGAAGTATAGCCTCATTGATAGACGTATGGAAAAAGAAGTTTTACCAACAGCAGAAAAACATGGGATTACATTCCAAGCGTATTCACCATTAGAACAAGGCTTATTAACAGGTAAAATTCGTAAAGGCTTTGTACCAGCACCTGGTAGTACAAGAGACGGGAAAGATTGGTACAAGGATGGTAACTTAGATAAAATCGTGGATGGTGTAGATTCTTGGTTACCACTTTGCGAAAAATACAATTGTTCTTTAGGGAATCTTGCCATTGCATGGGTAGCAGCACAAAGTAAAAATATGAATGTACTTTGTGGGGCACGTAAAATTGAACAACTAGAAGATAATGCAAGAGGGGCAGAGGTTGTATTAGAACCCGCAGACGTGGAAATGATGAGTAAGTCAATTGTATTATAATTAAGGTATTCTAATAGAATAGAAGGCTGTTAATAAACAAGAAAATAGATATTGGGGGAACTGACATGCAATACACATTTGTAAAAGATTTTAAGGAACAAAAAGCAATTCGTGAAAGTTTTAGTGCTTTAGCTCAAAAGACATTTTGTATTGATTTTGAAAAGTGGTATGCGAAAGGTCTATGGGGTGATAAATATATTCCTTATGCACTAATGGATGGGGACAAAGTAATTGCTAATATATCTGTTAATTTGATGACTTTTGAGATGGATGGGGAGATTAAGAGGTATATTCAGCTAGGAACAGTTATGACGGAGGAGGCTTATAGAGGTCAGGGCTGTTCAAGATACTTGATGGAAAAGATATTGGATGAGTATATGGGAAAAGAGGATGGCATTTATCTATTTGCTAATGATAGCGTGCTAGAATTTTATCCTAAGTTTGGTTTTGTGGAGGCGAAGGAGCATACGTATAGTAAAAAGGCTAGCATAGAAGGCCCTTGTAAGATGGTTCCTGTAGATATGAAAAGCAAAGAGAATCTAGATAAACTCTTAGAGATTGTAAAGGAAAGTGCAAGTCAGTATAGATTCCAAATGAGAGATAATGAGGGACTTTTAGGCTTCTATGTCATGGATAGCGAAGAAGTATATCAACTAGGTTCAGAAGAAATCTATGTAGTAGCAGAAGTAGATGGAGAAAAATTGTTTATTCAAGATATTATTTCAAGAGAAAAGGTAGCATTAGAGAAAGTTGTATCAGGATTTGGTAGTGACATTAAAGAGGTACAATTAGGATTTGCACCTTTTGAAGAAGATGGATATACATTGAAAGAACATAAGGAAGAGGACTGTACGTTCTTTATAATAGGAGAAGATTTAGAACAAGTAGAAGCTCGCAAGTTAATGTTTCCAGTGTTATCCCGTGCATAGGGAGTAAAGTTAGAAGATAATAGATTATAAGTGAACATATATTAAGGCAAGAAATAATGAATATCTTGATAGTATATTTTGAGAAATAGCTATCAAGATATTTTTTTATAATAAATATTAGATAAAAATTTAAAATATATTAAATGATTATAAAACATAATAAATTAATGCATATAGAGAAACCATCTATAAACTAGATTTATTCATAAACATAAAGTGGTTTCTCCCAATGATTTCACATTACTAAAAACTATGAATAACTAAAATTTATAAATGTGAAATCTATAGCTATACAATGTATTATAAGAGGGAGAAAATCTTGAAAATCAATAAAGAATTGCTTAAAGGGACAATGACATTATTAATTTTATGAGTTATATAAGGGGGTATAAGAAGTGAATTATTATGTTGAGGAATTTCTAAGAAAGGCATTACAACAAGTTAAGTATAAGAAAATGCATACTTATTTAGCACAAGAATTGAATGATCATATCGAAGCATTAAAGGAAGAACTCGTGGAAGAAGGCTTAAATGATGAAGTGGCATATAAAAAGGCAGTAGATCAGATGGGAGAGCAAGAATATATTGGTACAAGCTTACATCAAATACATAAGCCTAAAGTGGAGTTGAACATTATATTAACAACAATATGTTTGATTATTTTTTATTTTTTTAAAAATTTAAAATATAATACTTTATTAAAAATATAATATAGTTTAAAATATTATTAAAATTAAAAAGTAATTTATAAGGGAGAATGACTATGGAAGAAGCTCAGGAGCAATTAAATAAGGTTATAGAAATTATACCTATGGAGGCACTTTTAAAAGATAGGACGAAGTTTAGTTTATTTCAAAAAACTTTAATGATAACAGATGGGACTGTTACAGATTTACTTAAATTATATACTCATCAAAAGATTATTGTTAAGAAAATTAATCAGGAAATCTTAAAGTCAAGCTATTTAGATATCAACGGGTTTGAAGATAATACTAAGGCTATTTTAAAGCGTGAGATTTTACTTGGGAATGAGGAAGAAAATTATATTTATGCGGATTCTTTTATTATCTATGAAAATATGCCACTTAACATGCAATATCAGCTATTAGAAGAGAACAAGCCCATTGGACTTTTGTGGAGAGAGGAGGAATTAGACACCTTTAGAGAAATTATTGAAATTCGTTTAGAGCATTGTAAAGAACTTATAAAGTATTTCAATTTAAGTGAAGAGGTTCCTTTTTTAGCTAGAACCTACCGAGTATACAGTGAGAAAAAAGTATTAGCTTGTATTACAGAAAAGTTCCCCATTACTTATTTTATAAACTAAACAACAATCAAGAAAGTAAAGAAGGTTAAATTGTGCAATACTTGAAAGGATGAATAAAAAAAGTAGCATGTTCTAAGTACTAAAGTTGCTTATAGAACATGCTACTTTTTATGTACTAATCGAGTAAACGGTTATAAAAGATATTTTGTAATATAAGAAAATACCTTACAAATAATTATGACACTACCACAAACAATTTCAAATGCTCTAAAACGCTTTCCTTGGGCTTTAGAGATAGGTTTAAAAAGTAGCATCCATAAGGCTAGGCCTACGCTAAAAATATCATTTATAGGAAGTCTTGATTTAGAGTCAACTAAGTAAAAGCAGAGAATACTTACAAAGAATATAACAATACATACAACCGGAGAGTTATAATTAAGCTTATAGGTGTGCTCTGTAATTTCAGCATGAGAAGCATTTGTTTTAAGTATTGGAGCGATTTCTTCCATGTTTTCAAAACCGCACAAACGTATAGATTGGTTAGGAGCTTTTATATCAATGAAATTAACACTATTATTAGGATTATATTTAATAGTTAGCTTTTTGATAGATTTAAATTCAAGAGGTGATTCTAAAATCTTTGATTTTCTTTGAAGAAAGGTTTCTTCAATAGTAAGGGTATTTTGTTTAATCTTTTTAAGCATGATACGACTAATGGTGAGGAGTTCAAGTTCTAAGAAAATAATAATACCAGATGTAAGGTAAAATATAAAATTTCCCGTATTTAATAAATCTGTTGGCCCTAAAGTTAAAAATAATATCCCAATGATACCAACAGGAAGCATAATCATTATAGTAAGATATATGTATTTAGTGCGTTTAATAAATTCATCGGATATAGTGTAAGTTTTAGGTTCAAATAGGGTATTCACATTTAAATCATTCATAAAAAACCACCTTTCTAAGTTATATTGAATAGATTTATTATAACATATATTTTATTGAATGTTTTGAAAATTTTATAACATGCTAAAAGGAAGCAATAACCTTATGAAGATGAATAGCTAACAATAAATATGGCTATAGTGTATAATGGTATGGTAGGACATACTAAAAGAGAAAGTATATAGGTAAACTTAATGAAAAATTATAAGATGGTTATTCAGTATGAGGGTAAGTCTACCATGCAAACAGTGAATGATATAGAGATTATTGAAGTTGGTAAAGGAACAATTACAGCTAAGCAAACACAAGAAGTAATGGATAAAAAGCAGTAGGCTATCCGATGGCGAAGCCGAAGGCACTTTCATTAGTAGATGTAAAGTACTAAGAGAGTGGTGTATATATAATAGAAATATGCAATACAACAGGAATGAGGAAAAGAGTCCATGATGAGAAAGTTCAATCTAGATGAGTTTTTATTAAAGTATCCATATGCTAAAGATATGATAGAAGAGAATAATATAGAGGTAGAAGAATTATCTGCTATTTACAGAGATTATATTGCACATATGGATGCATATCAGAATCATGGTAATTTCATTGCAAATATTTTACGTTCACAACAAAATATTCATACGGTTAAATCTAGAATGAAAGATCCAGATGGGCTCATTGAGAAAGTTATTAGAAAGACAGCAGATAGAAAGCAAAAGTATGGACAGGATTTTCAGTTTAATATAGAGAATTATAAGGATGAAATTAATGACTTAATAGGTATAAGAGTAATTCATATTTTCAAAGAGCAATGGCAGGAGATTCATGAGTACATTATGAGTACCTGGAAGGTAGTTGAGATTACTGCCAATGTAAGAGAAGGAGATAACATAGAAGTCTTTAATAACCTTAATATAGAAGTAAGGTCAAGGGCATCTGGTTATAGGTCAGTACATTATTTAGTAGAGTTTTATCCAACTAATCGCCGCGTCATTGCTGAAATACAGGTGAGAACTATTTTTGAAGAAGGATATGGGGAAATTGACCATAGATTACGATATTCTCATGTGGAAATCCCAGAAATTCTAAAATCAAACTTATTACTGTTCAATCGTATTATAGGTAGTGCAGATGAAATGGCATCTCTTATTAATACACTGAGCAAAGAATGGTGTGAAAAAGAAGTAGGTTATAAAAAGCTTATAGAAGAACAAAGACAAGAGATTGAAAGACTAAAAAAGAATAATCATAAATAAGGCATAGAGGAGTATTACAAATTGGGAAGAGTGTAGCTAGTAGTATATAAGTAGCTCATGAACGATTTTGTGATACTCTCTTTTAAATAGATATAAAATACACTTTAGATACATATAATGAAAAATGGATTGAGACTTCATTTGGGAGGTAGCATATGCGTGTAGCAATTACCATGAATGAAAGAAGGGCAGCAAGTGAGTTTGAGAGAACCAAGGCATTTCAAGTTTTTGATATACGAAAGGGGCGTCCAAGTGGGCGAACAGTAATTGATACTTCTGCTGGTGTGGTAGAAGAAGATTTAATATACATCTTGCAAAATGAAGGCATTGATACCCTGTTATGTACGACTATTACCTCTAAGGTGCAACAAATATTGGAGCAGAATCAAATAAAGGTAGTGACAGGGGCTAAAGGCAATATACGTAATATATTAGGTGCATATTTGAAAAGTGAAAGAATGAATCGTTTAAATCAGGAAAAGAATAAAGAATAAAGTGAAGAGCTATCGTGAGTGCTAAGGAATTAGCTAACGATAGCTTTTTTTAGTAAGGTAGAAAAGTTAGCTCATAAACAATCTAATACATGAGGAATAACTGGTACATAAAATAATTTAAGATGGGATATAAATAACAGAAAGTATGCATATGAGCTAGATGATGAATTACATACAAGACCAGGAAGGATAGGACACCAATGAAAAAGACAGTAAAGCGTATAGGACTCGTGTTAGCATGTATATTTGGCATTTATATAGCAATAACGGAGGGGATAAGTGCTACCTCAGTAGAGAATGAGAAAGAATACGTATTATTAGGTGCAAATGATTTGGGTATGCACTGCATACAAAGTGATTATTCAAGTTTTATGATTTTACCCCCTGCCAATAACATTCGTGTACAAGTTTTTGAAAAAGGAAAAACGAAGAATAGATTAGTTACAGATGGCATTAAGGTAAACTATGAAATGGTTGATAATACTGTATCTGTAGGTAAGAGCAACTTTTGGCAATATGCTAAAGACTATGGATATAACGTAGCACCTAATATAGGTATAACAGGGAATGGCTTAAAGGGAGAGATGGAATTATCTCCAGATCAAAGATATTTTCAAGCTACGGCTGTACCGGTTGTCCCCTATAACGATAATAGTAACGTCCGTAACCCGTATCAGCTCGTTAAGGTAACTGTAATAGATGCTAAGACGGGCAATAAGCTTACAACAACAGATAAAATCGTAGTACCAGTTTCAGATGAAATGGATTGTGGGGTATGCCATGGAGAGACTAATACGGATATCAATATTTTAAAGGCTCATGATAAATTATCAGGTACAACTTTAGCAGCGGATTTAATGAATGGACAGCGTTATAAATGTGCAAGTTGTCACCAAGATAATGCTATAGGTGAGGAAGGAAAAGAGGGAATCTTGCCACTGTCTGAGGCGATACACGCCTTTCATACAGATAAAGTGGAAGCCTCACCTATTCAAGAACCCGTGTGTTATAGCTGTCATCCTGGAGTAGAAACCCAGTGTTACCGTGGGGTGATGAAGAAGGAAGGGGTAGCTTGTGGAGATGCAGCATGTCATGGTGACATAGCACAAGTGGCTAAGAGTCAAGCGGAGGGCAGACAAGCATGGCTTCAAGAACCAAACTGTCAAAGTTGCCACAATGATAAGTATGCTACAAATGAAGGGCAACTTTATCACAATTCATACCTCAATAATGCCCCAGCAGAAGAAATGAATGGAAAGATACAGTGTATCTCTTGCCACAATAGCCCACATGCAGAATGGGAATCTACACTTGAAATAGACAATGAGCTACCTATAAGTTTACAAGGAAAAGCTGACCCTATCGAGAGTTGTAGTGTTTGTCATGAAAATAAAAAACAAGGTAAAATCCATCGCAGCTTAACAAGGGCGCAGAAGAAGATGATGAAGGAAAATAAAACAAGGTAATAATAGAAGAAAAGAATGTAGAAAACCAGAAATAGGGAGTAGGAAATGGGAGGTAAGGTATGTTACGGGCAGAAGAGTTATTAATCATTGTAAGTGCTACGGCTTGTGGTGCAAGCGGCTTGCGTTATATAAGTAGTAAGGGTGATAGAACATGCAGGGAGAGCGTACGTAAACTGTGGCATCTAGGGATGATTGGAATTGGCACAGCACTTATAGCAATGCTATTGTATTTAGTTGGACATGGTTTTGAACTAAGATATGTTTATGAACACACTCGTTTAGACTTACCATTTATTTACTGCATCTCGGCTTTATGGGCTGGAAAAGAAGGTTCATTTTTATTGTGGAGTTTTATAACAGTTGCTATGGGGTATATTGTTTTAAGAATAAGCTATGTTAAAAAAGAGAATGGTAGGCAAAGCATAAAAGAAGCTACGGATAAAGCTTTTGATACAGTTATGGACAAGACTTTTCCGGTATACTGTGTGATAACAGTATTACTACTTGTGATGACCGTTATCACTAGACCTTTTCAAATGTTAAAGGTACCAGTAACTGATGGAGAGGGGTTAAGTAAGGCACTTCAAGACCCTTGGATGGTCGTACACCCACCTTTAGTATTTATAGGATATACGGCTATGGCCATTATGTTCGCATTAGGGATGAATGATCTAAGGAAGGGATTTTATGAGGAGACTATTAAAAGCTGGGCTAGAAAGAGTATGTTATTTTTAGGCTTTGGTATTATGACAGGGAGTGTTTGGGCCTATCGTGCCTTGGGTTGGGGAGGATATTGGGCTTGGGACCCCATTGAGAATATTGCTTTAGTGCCGTGGTTACTTTTATGTGCCTCTATTCACAAGGATAAAGTTATATTAAAGAAACATAATGGTAACTTTAGTAGCTATGGCAACCAAGAAGTAAGTTTCTCTAAGACAACAAGGATAAACTGGACGAGGGATAAGTGTATATTACCTTTTATAATTGCTATATTTGGTACTTTTTTAGTAAGAAGTGGTCTTTTAGCAAATGCATCTGCACATGCTTATGTAGGAGGAGTGGCTAGAGGAAGATTTGTGGTCTTGAGTGTCTTTATTGTAGTAATAGGTCTGATAATTATTTGGGCTTGCTTGAAACTTATGAAAAAACAGTTAGATGAAAGGTCACAGGGTAGCAGAAGCGTTTTAGGAAAAGGACTATTACGAGAGGCATTACAGATAGATTATATGGTGTACTTTAGGGTGATTACCTATGTATATGCGTACGTGATTTTAATTGGAACTATATGTCCACTTTTAATAAAGGTGAAAGTACCAAATAACTTTTATAATTGGTTAACTATAGGGTATGTCGTTTTAAATAGTCTACTTATTTTAGGCATTGAACATGAGAAGGTTGGTAAGAAATTGGGTATTAGTCTTATTTTAGGGGCAGTAGTAAGTGTGGCAATGGCAAGGTATTTTGATTACCGAAGTGTAGGCCTTACATTAGTTTTATGGAGTGTACTTATTCCATTTTGGGGTTATGTATTAACTGGGGTAAAGAAAAGAGGGCATTATTATTACTGGACACACCTTTTATTGCTTGTGATGTTAGTAGGTGGTATTACATCAGCAGGAATGGGTGGGAAGTTTATGGAAAAAATAGGAGAGCAGACACCTATTAATATGTTATCTAGACTTCTAGAAGACCGTGTGGTGGAGCAAAGGGATGGGATTAATCTCTATGAAGAAGAACAGATGGTACTTTATACAACGAAACCACTTATTAACTTGTTTTGGATAGGCAGCTTTGGCCTTTTAGGTGGAATGGTAGTGGCGGAAGTTTATAGAGTAAGGAATGATTCATAAAAAGTAAAAAAGTAAAAATGAAGGATTAAGAGTGGAGGTTAAAGAAGAGATGGATGTACGATATGATATAGCTATTGTAGGAAGTGGACCAGCTGGAATTTCGGCTGCTATTAATGCTAGGATTAGGAATAAGAATTTTGTCATATTTGGGAATGGAGATTTGAGTCAAAAGCTAGTAAAAGCACATCAGATTGATAATTACTTAGGATTACCAGGTCAGAGTGGTGTGGAGATTCAAAGTGCATTTAAGGAACATATGAAGATGATGAAAATTACTATTACAGAGCAGAAAGTAACAAATATTTACCCAATGGGTGATTACTTCGTAGTAATGGCAAATAATGAAATGTATGAAACTGAGTCGGTTATATTAGCAACAGGTATGCAGGTAGGGAGAACACTAGAAGGGGAAGAACAGCTCCTTGGAAGAGGCGTAAGTTATTGTGCAACCTGTGATGGTGGATTATATAGGGGTAAAATAGTGACTGTTATTGCTTATGATAAAAAAGAGGAAGAAGAAGCTGATTTTTTAGCCACCTTAGCAGACAAAGTTTATTATGTACCAATGTATAAAGAAACTGTAGAAGTAGCAGAAAATATAGAGATTATTAATGATAGGCCAGTTAAAATTGTAGGAGAAAATCAAGTAAGTAAGCTAGTTTTGAAAGATCATGAGTTAGAAACAGATGGTATTTTTATACTTAGAGCTAATATTAGTCCAAGTACTTTGATCCCTGGTATTGAATTAGATGAGCAACATGTGAAAGTAGATAGAACAATGAAAACAAGTATCCCAGGATGTTTTGCAGCAGGGGATATTATAGGCAAACCTTATCAATATATTAAGGCAGCAGGAGAAGGAAATATTGCTGCTTTATCAGCAGCTAGTTATGTAGATGCTAAGAAAAAGGGCTTAAAGTAAGAGAAATAATATATATCTAATCTTTAAGCTATAAAATTAAAACTTGCACTAAAAAACGAGGTTATTGCATAGAAATTCTTAATGCAATGGCCTCGTTTTTATAGGGCAAAGAAGTTTGGTGCGTTTATATTACTGAAGTGCTTCTTCTAATTCATTAAAAATATCTTGTACATACTCTAGCTTGTTGGCACGATAGGCATTGCTACCACAGAAGAGAAGTGCATGGTCTACATCCCCTTTAGCAGCAGCAATGAGAGCTGTAGAAATACAGTAAGGGATGTCGGTAACACTACATTTTTCAAGACAATTGTAGTAACAAGCTTTGTTGCCAGGTACGTTTTTGATAAAAGGATTAAAAATGGCTCTGCCAGGCATACCGACAGGACTTTTAATGATACCAATATTTTCGGCCGTGGCATTAATATAAGTTTCTTTGTAGGCAAGGGGTGCATCACATTCATAAGTTGTGACGAAACGTGTAGCCATTTGAACACCATCTGCCCCTGCTTCTAATGCTTTAGCAGCTTCATCACCAGAATAAAAGCCACCTGCTACCACAACAGGAATTTTTTTATTATATTTTAACTCATATTCATGAGCTACATTTTTTACATCTTCCATAATGTCTAGTACATTAGGACTCTCATTAAGTTCATCCATTGAAAAACCTAGATGGCCACCTGCTAGAGGCCCTTCTACTACAAGCATGTCAGGTGCAACTTGATGTCTACGGTCCCAAAGTCTACAAATAACATGAGCAGCTTTTCCAGAAGAAACAATAGGAGCTAATTTCACTTTGTTTTCTGGGTCTACTTTTTTTGCATAAAGGGGAAGATTTACAGGAAGTCCTGCCCCAGAAATAATGAGATCAGCTCCAGCAGAAATGGCTTGCTTAACTATTTCTTCATAATGGCTAAGGGCAACCATAATATTAACACCAATAATACCTTGAGGTGCAATAGCTCTGGCTTTTTTTAATTCTTCTTTTAGTGCAGCTAAGTTGGCACCAAGTGTATCTGTTAGAAAGTTAGCGGCACGATAGCCGATTTGAGCAGTGGAGATAATGCCAATACCACCTGCTTTAGCTACATGACCTGCAAGGTTATGTAGAGAAATACCTACACCCATTCCACCTTGAATAATAGGAAGTTTGGGAATAAGCCCATTAATGTTTAGAGAATATTTCATAGCTTCACCTATCTACAAAAACTATAAAAGTTTATGTCCTTTCTTATAAAAATATGTTTATAAAACAATTAACTATAGTGCTTTTAAATTTTAAAGTGAATGTTTGATATTCAAAGTATAGGTGTCTTAAAGAGTTTTGTCAATAGTTCTAATATTTATTAAAAAAAGAAAAATTAGTAAAAAGGTTGACAATTTAAACATATAAGCATATACTCTGAAATTAGAAATGTTTGATGTTCAAAATAAAATAAACCAAAATAAATGGGGTGAAAAGAAATGGGCATTAAAATGGAAGGCTTTGGGAAAGCGGTTCCAAGTAAAGTTCTAACAAATGAGTTATTAAGCCAAATGGTAGATACTAGTGATGAGTGGATTGAATCACGTACTGGTATTAAGAAAAGACATGTGGCAGTTAATGAAACAACGACTCAATTAGCTAGTGAAGCTGCAAGAGAGGCTATAAGTATGGCAGGTATAGTGGCTGAAGATGTTGAACTTTTAATTGTAGCAACTATTTCACCAGACACAACCATGCCAAGTACAGCATGTAAGGTGGCAAGAGATATAGGTGCTATTAAAGCCATGTGCTTTGATATTACTGCGGCTTGCAGTGGATTTATAGTGGCTTCAGATGTGGCAATTGGCATGATGGAGAAGAAGAATTATAAAAATGCTATTGTCATAGGTGCTGAGGTACTTAGTAAGTCAGTAGATTGGAATGACCGTGGAACTTGTGTTTTATTTGCTGATGGTGCTGGTGCTGTTGTATATCAAAAGAGTAATAAAAATCAAGTTTTAGCCATAGAAGTAGGTAGTGATCCTACAGGAGCTGAGGAGATTACTTTACCTGCAGGGGTAGGTAATCAGATTTTTTACAAAGGAGAAATACAAGAACAAGCAATACATATGAATGGAAAAGCAGTATATGCCTTTGCCACTACTAAGGTGCCAGAAAGTATTCAGGGTGTACTTGAAACACAAGGACTTACCAGTGCAGATGTCAGATGGTATATTTTGCATCAAGCCAATAGTCGCATTATGGATAATGTGGCACGTAAATTAGATGTTCCCAAGGAATGTTTTTTCAAAAACCTCTCAGAATACGGCAATACATCTGCCGCTAGCATTCCTATAGCGTTATATGAAGCAAGGGAGCTATTTGAAGAGGATGACTTAATTATTTTTTCAGGATTTGGTGCAGGACTTACATGGGGGACAATGCTCATTAAGTGGTAAAAATCAATAAGCTTCAATATAATAAAACATGGAAAATACCATGGACATATGTAAAAAACAAGAATAAAAAGGGGGAGTCAGTAGTGGAGACAATCTGCGACTTACTAAATATTAAGTATCCAATCTTACAAGGTGGAATGGCTTGGGTTGCAACACATGATATTGCAGCAGCTGTATCTAATGCAGGAGGGTTAGGCATTATTGCAGCAGGTCATGCACCTAGTGAATGGGTAAGAGAAGAAATTAGGGCATGTAAAGGACTTACAGATAAACCTTTTGGCGTAAATGTGATGTTACTAAGCCCTTATGTGGAAGAAGTTATAGACGTTATTCTTGAAGAAAAGGTAGCTGTGGTTACAACTGGTGCAGGGAATCCAGGTAAATATATGGAGGCATTAAAGGCGGCAAACATTAAGGTGATTCCAGTAGTACCTTCTGTAGCGTTAGCAAAGCGTATGGAAAAAAGCGGTGCCGATGCGGTGATTGCAGAAGGCTGTGAATCTGGTGGACATATTGGAGAACTTACAACTATGGTGCTTGTACCTCAAGTGGCAGATGCAGTTACTATACCTGTGATTGCGGCAGGTGGGATTGCTGATGGCAGAGGATTAGCAGCAGCATTTGCCCTAGGTGCCAAAGGGGTGCAGGTTGGTACAAGATTTTTAGTAGCTAAGGAATGTCAAATTCCAGATAGTTATAAACAAAAAGTAATTAAAGCAAGTGATATAGATGCAGTAGTTACTGGGCGTTCAACAGGACATCCAGTAAGAGGACTTAGAAATCAGCTCACTAGAGCTTTCGATAAGCTTGAGAAGTCAGGGGCTGACCAAGAGGAATTGAATAAGCTTGGCGTAGGTGCTTTAAGAAAAGCAGCCATTGAAGGGGATATGAATAATGGCTCAGTACTAGCTGGGCAGATTGCAGGAATGATTAAGAAAGAAGAGACAGCCAAAGAGATTGTGGAAGATCTTATGAGGGGGATGGACTTCCTTAAAAATGAAAAGTAAGGACTAAAATAAGAATGCAGATAATATAGTGCCTAGACAAAAAACAGTCTAGGCATTTTTTTGTATGTAAAACTTTAGAAAAAATAGGCAATATAGGAGCGGATTTTTATAACCAAATGCTTTATGATGTGGTAGAATAAAGAAGAAAATATAAAAATCACCAATAACTAGTGAAAGGAGAAAGAAAAAAAGTTGAATAGACAGGTGAAAGCTAGAGAAGCGGAACAATATTATATTGATATTCTTGTAAGCTATGGTCAAGAAGAAGAAGGCTACAGTACACTAAACTGGAGAGATGAACAAGAATTATCAGCAGAATTTATAGAGTATATTTATTCTGATGCTTTTTTAGAAATGCTAAATAGTGAGGTTCAAAAATGGTATGAAGAACTCATAAGTCACATAAAGACTTCTGGGGCCTATAATGTATTTAAAGAGAGGACAGAAGGCTTTTTAGCAAGGGAAAGTATTTTTGAGAGTATAGTACAAATCAATAATTATATTATAGAAGTGTATGCATACCAAAAAGAACATAGCAAAAAAATAGAACACCTTAAAGAGCGTGCAACTTTATTAAAAGAAGGTAGTGGAAGCTGTGAAGATGAGTTGGATGGTTTAAATAAAGTCCATAAACGAATTAAGCAGTTGAATATTTCCTACAGAAGCTTACAAAAGCAGTATCAAGAAATATGTCATATAAAAAGAACACTGGGGTATGCTATAAAGAGGCCTTTATATTATTTTGGCATTCTTGAAGAGAAAAATAAGGAAGAGATTTTACTTAATCAGCTCCAAGTTTTAGAACAAAAGTTAAATAGTGTAGAACAGACTAGATATGAATTGCAACAAAGATATGACATGATAGAGGTAGCTATTACAAAGTTACAAAAAGAATTATTAACATCACAAGCTATTGGTGAGCTTACAAATATTCAGCAACAATTACCATTAACCAATGAAGCTATTTTTAAGCAAATTGGAAGGCCGATTATGCGGCAGATTTTTCATGAATGTGGAATGGAGATGCCTAAAGGAGCCTACTGTTTTAAAGTATATGTGGAGGCATGTATTTTAAAGGCAGTAAAGAGTAAGCGTGAAATGAGTAATGAGTAGTAACAGATGAGGGAGAAATTTAAAGGGGACTAGAATGAGAAGACAACAATAAAAGAGAGGTAAGAAGAGAGATGTTTGATTTTCAATTTGATTGGGATGATAGTATATGTGTAGGGATTGAGGAGATAGATAGTCAACATCGTGAGTTTTTTAGGATTGGAAGGGATTTAGAACAGATGATCTTGACAGGATGTGGGGCAGTGAGTGAACAAGAGATTTTAGATAAGCTTTGTGAGGTTAGGGAGTATATGACTTATCATTTTTATACAGAAGAAAAGTTTTTAGAAGAAATGAAAAGTGAACATCTAGAAAGACATAGAGCACAGCATGAAGAATTTAAACGAATAATCAATGCTGTGGATTGTGAAAAATTAATTAAAGACCCAGTTAAGGAGTTAAAGCAGATAAGAAACTATTTACAGGAATGGTTTTTTACACATATCTTACAAGAGGATAAAAATTGCTTCAGATAGAAACCGAAGAGGGTATTGCAAAATACTTTGTTATTTTGCAATACCCTCTTTGTTTTTTATTATTTATAAAATCAATAAGTGCATTTATGCCAGTATTATTAAAATACATCCAAGATATTAGCTAAGAATTACATTAAATCATATAAGTGAGGCTAATAAGTCTCAAATACATGTGACATAAGATTTTGCTACGTTTTATATTAAATGATGACTATGTTATCTTTGAACTGCGCAAATAAAAAAGCTGCAGCGGAAAGAAGCAAAAGATGGAGCAAAGTGTAGAATATGCATTTGAGATATGGTGGGAGAAACTAAAGAATTTACGTCATAAGTTCTGTAGAGAAACACACCTAATTGGCTATGAAAAAGAAGATATTGAGCAGGAGTGTTATTTTATTTTTAGGGAGACATGGG
>JAZKZQ010000189.1:0-12854 GCA_045612745.1 Cellulosilyticum sp.
GTATTCGCCAAAATAAAAGTGAAGTAACATTAGCAGGTTGTGCTAGTATTTCTAATAATGAATCATATTTTGGTGGGGGTGTATTTGCAAGTTCTGGCGGGAATAAATTTATACTAAAGGAAGCAGCTAGTATTAAAGAAAATACTGCACAGAATGGAGGTGGTGGCGTGTTTATTGGGAATCTAGGAGAATTGAAAATTTTTGGTGGTGTGATTACTAATAATAAAGCTACAGTTTCAGGGGGTGGCATTTGTTCACGTGGTGACAATGTCATTGAAGGAACAACAATTATTACAGGAAATAGTGCAAAATATGGTGGAGGTATATTATTTGAAGAAGGCAGTAAGAGTATAATAAAAGGGAATGTAACTATTACTAATAATATGGCAAGTGACATAGCTGGTGGCATAAGTCAAAATATAGGATCTAAATTACTTTTAAGTGAAGATGTTGTAATCAGTGGGAATAGTGCATATCGTGCAGGTGGTTTATATATAGCAGAAAATCAGGAAAGTTCTACAATGCCAGAATGTACAATAGGTGGTAATGTAGTAATCAAAGATAATAAATCTACTGGTGCAGGTGGTGGTATTTGGCAAACTGGTGGGAAATTACGTATACAAGAAAATGTTAATATTAGTCATAATACAGCTGGGACAGCTGGTGGTGGTATTAGCTTAAAAAATGGGGTACTTACTATTGAAAACCAAGATGTAAATCATGACGTGAAGATTGAACAAAACAATGCCACAACTAATGGTGGTGGAATCTATATAGAAGGTGGTCAAATGACCATAGAAGATGGCATAATCCAAAATAATAAGGCCAAAGGTAATGGTGGTGGGATCTATGTAGAGGGTGGCCAAACAAAAATGGAAGGCGGTATACTCCAAGGTAATGGGGCCATTAATGGTGGAGGACTTTACTTTCAAGATGGCACAATGGAGATGGATGGTGGGCAAATTAAGCAAAATAAAGCTACAAGTTATGGTGGGGGGCTATATGTTAAAGAAAACATAGCAAAGTATCCACTTTTACTTGGCGGAAATATATTAAATAATGTAGATAAACTAAGTAGTCAAGTTACTGTAGGAAAAGGAAGTAGTGTGGGAATAGGAAGTGGTGCCCTTACTGTAGACGGCATCATTTATCTGAATGAAAATGCTACAATTAAGGTAGCAAAAGCGATTACACACTCTGCTGCTTTATATAAAATACAATGTGCTGATGAATGGGGAGCGCGTGTCGTGGTGACACCACCAGATAATAATATTTTAGATGCATCCCAGTACATTAATAACTTTAGCTTAGTGACTGAAAAACGAATGATTCTTAGTAAAAAAGAGCCCAATATAGTGATTGACCAGGTATACTTTATTGATGGTAAAGATGGGGATGATAATAAGAGTGGTGCTACGGCAGATGATGCTTTTAGAACAATTGAAAAAGCATTATCTGTTATACAAAATGGTGGTGCAACAATTTATATTAGTGGTACTGTGAGTATTCTTAATGATACCAAATGGGAATTTCCAGAAAAAGTTCGTATATATAGATATACGGGGCAACCTATTTTAAACCAGACTTATGAAGCTTTTGATGGTAACCTAATAGAAGTAGTCAGTGGGACTTTAACCATAGATAATGGTTCTTTCTATGATAAGCGTTCACAAACAGATCCTATTACACCAAATGGGAAGATTTTTAATGTTGCAGAGGGTAGTAAAGTCATTTTTACTGGAATGACACATATAGGAAGTGGCATGGAAGCTACTGATAAAATTCTTATTAATGCGGCTGGAGATTTAGAATTAAGTGGGGAAGTAGAAGTTATAGGTGGCATATATTTAAAGGAAAATCAATGTATTAGGGTTCGAGAAGGTACTAAGATTGTAGCACCTATTATGGTAGATATGGAAAAACCTAGTCTAGATTATGCTGTTGCCCAGTATACAAATATAGCTGAGGCCGATGTAAATAATTTTAAATTAGCAGAGTCATTAGCTAGCAAATGGACTTTGATGAAAGTAGAGCATCAGATTAAGCTAGTAGAAAAAGGAGCCGTTTATATTGACCCTAATAGTGGAAGTGATAGTAATTCAGGGTTAACAAGTAATGTACCTGTTCAGACTTTACAACGCGCTCAGGAGATTGCTAAAGCAACAAATGTGACTACAATATATGTACTAGATACAATCCAAATACCACAGGGCGAAACAGTAGAGTTAGGTGCTTATACATATAAAGCTTTAGAGAACTGGCAAGAGATACTTTTTGAGATAAGTGGTAGTCTTGTGGGTGAAGGAACTACTGTTTTAGGAAATAGTATTAATGAAAATGCAATAATTAAAATAACGGATTTAGGTACTCTATATCTAAAGGATGGCTGTAGTTTAAAAGGTAATCCTCAAGGTGGTGCAATAGATGTAGGTGGCAATTTAATTATAGATGAAGGTAAAATTGTAATTGAAGATATGATATATCTTGAAGATGGGCGATATATTACCTCAAAAAGCGCTATGGAAGAAGAGGCACTATATCATATTGAGCTGAAAATACCTATACAAGGTGCTACGGTAGTAGTTTTTGAAAAGGATGCCCTGCTAGAAACAGAAACTGTATGGGATAAGATTAAACATTTTAGTGTACCTGAAGGTATATTATTAGTGCAAGGTAAAGATAACAAAGAGGCACTCGTAATAGGCAAGGAACCTGAGATACAGGAGGAACCTAAAGACTACTTAGGTAAGATAGGTGAAGTAGCTAAATTCACTGTGAAATATAGTGATGTGGTACCATTAGAAAAGATGAAAATTACTTTAAAGGATGAACAAGGTCAAAAAGTTACTTGTGCAGATACGACAGTTAATGTGGAAGATAATATCATTACTATTCAAATGCATATTACAGAAGATACTATAGGTACCTATTATTTAGAAACACAATATTTATCCACTATACAAGTTGCTAGCTTTACACTTTCAGGGTATGAACTAAATTATACTACTGAAAATGAGCGATTAATTGCTAGAGTAAGTCGTAATCATAAAGTATATAAAGATCATGTAATACTGAAGATACAAAGTGGTTATGGTAGTGACTGGCACTTGACTTTAGGTGAAATGTTTTTAATAGGTATAACAGAAGATTTTCAACCCTATTTAGCTACCAACTTTGACACACTGGATATAGATAGCAAAGATTATTTTGCTATTGAAGCAGATGTTAAAGAGAAGTTACAAACAGATGCCGAAGTACACATTGTTTTAGGAAATAGTGATTACTTAACAAGAGGGGCAATAGGTGAGATTGTTTTAGAAGGGCTACAGTTAAATACAACTGATAGGAGTAGCAAAACAACTGTGCATATACCATTTAAAACAAAAAGCATCACTGGTGCAGCTGTAAGATTAAATAAAGATAACAATTGGTTAGAGCAAGAACAAGTTACCTTAGTGAGTAAGAACATAGAAGAAAAGTATAAACTTCACAAAGATTTGGTGGCAGAAGTTTATTATAGTGAAGACATACCAGTTGGGGAATATGATATTTACCGACAAGGTGTACCAACGAGGCAAACGCTACAAGTTATAGATGGTAGTCTAAAGAAAGTAACATTAGATTACTATCAATTAACACTTATGCATAATGATGATACAGAAGCAAGCACTGTAAAAGAAGTGTTAAATGACACAGTATATGGTGATGCTTTAGCACCTATGGTACGAGAAGGCTATTATTTTGTAGGATACTACACAGCAGCTGAAGGTGGGGTGTTATATGAAGAAGAGGAAGTTCATTTAACAAAACCACAAACCCTTTATGCCCAATGGATTAAGAAAATATATAGCTTAGAGATAAGTCAAGAACAGACTAAACCATTTATAGTTGGTTACACAGAGATAGCACCAATTAAACTACAAATTAAAAATACTGGAAATATGCCTATAACAGGGATGCAAATAAAGTTAGTAGAAAATAGTTATTTAGGAACTATAGCATTAGAAAAGAATGAACTAGTGGCAGGAGAAATGATGGTGGTGACTTTAATACCTAGACTAGGTTTAAAGGCGGGAAATTACAGTGAACAAGTTTCTTTTATAGCACAAGAGCCATTAGAAGCAAAAGGAACTGTTTCACTAAAAGTTATTGCAGATAACCAAGTAGATACACCTAATCAAGGTGGTGGTATTACAAATGGTTCGGCAGAGGAATCAATGGTAGATAGTATAGTAGATGACAAAGATATGCTGCTTAATAAAAATCAAGTGCCATATTATATACAAGATAAAGAAAAAATAGTGATAGGTTTTACTGCAACATATAATGAGACAGTACATTATATTGCACCACCAAGTGTAGATGTTTATTTTATGGATAACCAAAAATATTTTGATGATATAATAAATCATTGGGGAAAAGAAGCCATAGACTTTATTACTGAGCATGAAGTATTTTTAGGTGCTACAAAGGAAAGCTTCATGCCAGATGGGAATATGACAAGAGGTATGATGGTGACTGTACTTGGTAGGTTATATGAAAAGTCTTATGGAACTATAGTAGTGGAAGCTATAAAAAGCTTTGAAGATGTAGATGAGAGGGCTTATTATGCGAAATATATTTCCTGGGCAAAGGAAAATAATATAGTAGATGGCAGAACCAGTCAGTTGTTTGCACCAAATGATTTTATTACAAGAGAAGAGTTTGCAAAGGTTATTCATAGATTTTCTCAGCAGTTAGGTGAAGATATAGTAAAAGATGAAGAAATATTGGCAGCAGTAAAAGATAAAGATCAAATTTCAAACTGGGCGACACAGTCCGTAACCTATTGCATAGGTAATAAACTAATGATAAGCAGTAGTAATCAGTTAAGACCAAGGGAGCCTATTACAAGAGCAGAAACTGCACAAATACTTAAACGCTATATTGAGATGATTGTAAGTCATCATATACAGTAGAAAGAAATAGAGGACAATATAAATTTCTATTTTGCTAGAGAAAATAATGATAATATAGTGTAGAATAAGAGTAGAAAACATAATATTTAAGCTAGTAGAGTAGGAGATACGTATGGAGATTGAAAGAAGGTTTATTGTCACACAGTTCCCGGAGGAAGAGATTTTAAAGCGAACTTATATGGAACAAGGGTATTTATGTACAGCTGATATAGAAGCTAGAATTAGAAAAACAGTTAATGAATACAAAAAAACTTATCAGCTCTGCTTTAAATCAGATGGGACACTTTCTAGAAAAGAAGTAGAATTTGAAATAGAAAAAGAACGCTATGATGAACTAGTAGACTTATTAGAGGGCGAGATTATAAAAAAAGAATACCGTGTATATGCACTGGGAAATAATCGCCTAGAGGTAAGTCATGTAGATGCAGGCACACCTAATGCTTATTATTATGCGGAGATAGAATTTGATAGTGAAGAAGAAGCTATGAAATTTAATGCAGAAGAAGTGCCACACTTAGTGAAAGAAGTAACATATGAAAAAGATTACAATATGAAAAATTATTGGAAGCGCACAAGATGTAAATAGGGCAAAATAAGCCACATGTTCAAATTTAATGGACAAGTGGCTTATTTTTATTGTAGATATAGTGCATTAAAAGATTACATCTTGATATATAGAGGGTATTACATTATTTAATGTAAAGTGTATTTTAACTAAAAGTAGGGTAATAATAAGTGAGATAAGCATTGAAGGAGATGAGGAATGGGAAGATGCAACTTAGACGATTGCTCTCTAGCTTAGGTATAGCACTTTTTACTGTAGGGCTTTTTTGGAGCTATACAATATTATTTGGAAAAATAAATGGTTCAATAGGATTGGTTGTAGGTATGACAACCTATTCCTTAAGTAAGATAGATTTAACTTTTTATTTGAAATATAAAGCTGTAACATTGACTATACTTGCTATATTCTTAGGTATTATGTCTTATGTAGCAAGTTTAAATATTTGGTTAGGTGTACTTATTCACTTTATTACTTTTTTTACCGTATGTTTTATATATGTGAAGGATTTTCAAAGTAGCATCTCATACTTGTTTCTATTAATGTATATTTATATGTGGGCAACACCTGTTCATTGGAGTCAGTTAGGTAGCCGTTTAGCAGCTTTATTAGTAGGAATTGTAATCATCATTCTGGCACAATTCATTGTTAATCATAATAAATATGAGAAATTTATTAAGGGAAAATTGCTGTTAAGTATAAAACATTTAGAAGAAGAGCTTGCTCATAAAATAAATCATCAGTATGTAGAAAAAGATTATATGCAAATTAAGCTTAAACTATATGAAGTCCTAGGTGGCATAGGAGAAATAAAGAATTTTACTTATGCAAAACAAGAAAAAGTTTATTTTAAGCTATGGTTGACAATAGAAAGATTAAATCTAAGTATTAATGAACTAAAGAATACAGAAGATGAGAAGGCGGATGTAGAGTATATCAAAAAGCAGATACAAATGATTAAGGAGTGGGCAGAAGGGACAAGTTTACTGGTAGATAGTGATAAAGAATCGATTAACTTATTTATGGTAAAAGGTGAAAGACAACATTTGAAAAGTAGGTATCTGCATGTTATAGAAAGAATAAAACAGTCTATATCAATAAGTTTAGATCCACATATGCTCTCAAAGGATACTTTAAGATTTTCTTATGCGACACGCGTGGCAACATCAGTTTCTTTGTGTATGTGGGCAGTAGATTACTGGCAAATTTTTTGTGGGAAATGGTTAGTATTTACGAGTTATGTTATCATGCAGCCTTATGTAGAACAAAGTTTAAAGAAGTTTAAGCAAAGATTTCGTGGTACAATCTTAGGTATTATAGGATATATTATTTTTTCTATATTAGTACCTTATCATATACCTAAATTATGGATACTTATTATTATATATACAGGATATTATTATGTGAAAGAGTATGATAAAAAAGTCATTTTTCTAAGTATTATGGGACTAAGTGTGGCTTTTGGGAAGGCAAGCTTATTGACATTATCCATTGATAGAATGTTACTTGTAATATTAGGAAGTATAGTTGTTGCGATAGTTAATACGTATATTTTTCATTATGAAGTACAAGATGCTATAGAAGAATTATTAGAGAAATATACGTATTTGATTGATAAATTTCAAAAGGAATTAGAAGAAGGAGAGGTAGATGCTAAGAAGGAAATTGCATTAATTCATGAGGCACTGTATATTATGACCATTGAAAATCAGTTAATGCAGTATGTTATAAAAAAGCAAGATAAAGTATCAATGGAAGACGTTTATGAGAGGTCTATAAAGTTTTCTGAATTAGCTTATACAATAATTCATTTGATAGATTAAATTAAAAGCTAAAAGAGGTATGTATTACTTTAATTAAAGAAGATACATGGCTCTTTATACATATATTTTTAAAGTATACAGAAAGGGAGGTACCATACAAATGATTATAAAAGATTGTCATATTATTTATAAAGATAGGATTGAATTTGGGGCAGTAAAGATTGAGGCAGGCAAAATCAAGGAGATTAATCCTAAGATTAACCTAGATGAAGAGGTAATAGATGCAAAAGGTTTATACCTTTCACCTGGATTTATAGATGTACATATTCATGGTGCAAATGGTTGTGATACAATGGATGGCACCATAGAAGCACTTACAGGCATGGCAACGGCCATTGTAAAACATGGGACAACTTCTTTTGTACCAACAACGATGACCATGGGGATAGGAGATATTCAAAAGGCTATCAAGGTGATTAAAAAGTTAAAGGATGAAGGCAATACGGGAGCACATATACTAGGAGTTAATATAGAAGGTCCTTTTATAAGTCCCAAGGCAGTAGGTGCACAAAATCCACAACATCTTTTATTCCCCTCTATAAGTGCTTATAAAGAAATGGTAGGAGACTGTGAAGATGTAGTTATCTCTATTACCATAGCACCCGAGTTAGAAGGGGCCAAGGAACTTATCAAATATATTTCAAAAAAAGGAATACTGTGTGCAGCTGGTCATACAGGGGCAACTTATGAAGAGATGCAAGAGGCTATAAACTGGGGGATTTCACATGTAACCCACTTATACCATGGAATGACACCATTTAATCATAGAGCACCCGGAGTAGTAGGTGCTGTATTTGATAGTGACATAACTACAGAGACAATTTCAGATGGTATTCATAGTAATTATGCTGCTTTAAGAATGGCCTATAAGCAAAAAGGCACAGATAAGGTGGTGCTTATAACAGATGCTATGAGGGCATGTTGCACAGAGGAAGGGGAGTATACATTAGGTGGTCAGAAAGTTATTGTATCAAAAGGTGCAGCAAGGCTTGAAGATGGCACATTAGCAGGATCTGTACTTACTTTAGATAAGGCGATTTACAATGTTTATAAAAATTGTAAGCTCCCCTTATATGAAGTAGTGAAAATGGCAACATATAATCCAGCGCAATTATGTAAGGTAGAGACTCATAAAGGACTTATTCAGTCTGGCTATGATGCCGATTTGGTACTTTTTGATGAAGATATTCAAATTAAGAAAGTATTTGTTAAGGGAAAAAGTATTGACCCTGAATTGATTTAAATAAGAATACACATACTATCCCAATAGGGAGTGATAGGTATGGAAATTCCTTTTTTATTACGGCCAATTATTTTATTTATTATGGCAGTAGCTTTAATTCGTTGTACAGGTAGACGGTCTATATCACAGATGACCATAGCACAAACTGTTTTAATGATTTCTATAGGTGCAATTATTG
Organism: Cellulosilyticum sp.; assembly: GCA_045612745.1. Lineage (GTDB taxonomy): Bacteria > Bacillota > Clostridia > Lachnospirales > Cellulosilyticaceae > Cellulosilyticum. The sequence continues at coordinate 8,765 of JAZKZQ010000189.1, forward strand.
TAGAGCCTTTTGCAGATAAGGATATTATAAAAACGGTTATTGCATCGGTGATTTTTGTTATCTTACTTATTATTTTTGAATGGTGTTCTTTTTACTTTAAAGGTTTTAAAAAAATGGCGGTGGGTGAATGTATTGTTATCATTAGAAATGGTGAGTTTGATGAGGTGGCACTAAAAAAAATGCGGATTACTAAGGAGGAAGTACTTTCAAGGATAAGGCAAGAAGGTATTTCAAAGTTATCTTACATTGAAGAAGGTACATTAGAAACAAATGGTGAATTTGGTTTTCAGTTAACTAGAGAAGCTGAACCTGTAAGAATGGAGGATATGATTTATATATTAAATCAAGTACTCAGTGAGGAAGCAAAGCAAAAGGCTATAGTACAAATAGAAGATTTTATGAAAGATAAATAATGGTAAAGTCATAGAAAAAGGGTTATTGCTAAGTAGGCAGTAACCTTTTTTGCTAGGCTAAAAAGTAAATAAAGATAGATAACCTATATTATAAGTTGCTAGTAAGAAATATATGGATTATACTAAGGCTATATAAATGATAATTTATAGGATATAATAATTATTATTAGTTATATAGAGGAATATATTGTATAAAAGTTATTATGTGATAATGAGAAGATAAGGAGATATTATGGAAGAAGCAAAAATAATAAGTGCCATTAATAATAATCCTTCGATTATAAAAATGATTAATAATCCTACAGATGAGATGAAGTTATTGGCCGTTAGAAAAAATGGTTTAGTATTAGAATATATTAAAAATCCAACACAAGAAATGGAAATGTTAGCTGTAAGAAATAATCCTAGAGCAATTAAATATGTAGTTGCACCTACATATGAAATGATGACAGAGGCCATTAAAGGTGGTTGGAGCCTTTTAGGCAGCATAGCAAATCCACCAGAGGAAATTATAAAGATAGCAATTATGCAATCTGGATGGGCAATACAATATGTGAAAGAGCCTAGTGAAGTATTGCAGTTAATGGCAGTTGAAAAAAATTATGATGCAATCAAATATATTAAAGCACCTTATGAAAGTGTCCAATTAGCAGCAGTAAGTAAGAGTTATGATGCTTTAAGATATATACAAGAACCAACTAAAAACACACAGCTTATGGCTATTAAGGCGAATGAGGCAGCGATTAGTTTTATAATAGATTTAGATGAAGAAAAGATTATAGAGTTTTTGAAAGCGAATATTTTAGTCATTAAATACGTATCAAAGCAAATTAGTATAGAAAAGTTAGAAGAAGTTTTAAAACAGGTTTTATCTAAGGAAGATGTAGCTGAAAAGTACGTAAGGGATTTTCTAAATTGTACAGTAATTGACCGAAATAGTTATAGTATTGCCTTAGATAAAGTAATGTTTATTTATAAGTATGGCAGTCAAAAGGCAAAGCGTATTACAGTGGATGAAAGATTAAAGATGTTATAGGAGATAAGGAAAATGAATTTTATAGAAACATTACAAAGTGCAGCATTAGTGCTAGCAACAGGAGAAGTACCTTTAGTAATAGGGGAAAGTGGTATTGGAAAAACTGCTTTAGCCAAGGCATTAGCTAAAGAAAATGGCTGGCAGTTAATAGTAATTGATGGTAACTTATTAAAAGAAGGTGAAATTGGTGGGTTACCAACAGTAGAAACTTATAAAATGATAGATGCAGTAGGCAATGTATCTGAAAAGAAAACAACTATTTATGCAGTCCATCATAAGCTGCGAGAAATAGATGAAGCCATCATAGCAGGAAATGGGGTACTCTTATTTATAGATGAAATTAACCGCTGCGAACATACAGTACAACAAGAGTTAATGAATTTAATTTTAAATAGAGAAATTAATGGTTATAAACTAAATGAAAAGGTAAATATTTTGGCAGCTATGAATCCATCAAGTAAATATGGTAGTGACTTTGACTATCAAGTTGTAGATATGGATGCAGCTCAAGAAAATAGATTTGTATGGCTGAGTATGGAAAGTGACCACATGCAGTGGCTAAGATGGGCAGTAGAAGCAGGTATTGAGCAAAAGGTAATAGACTTTATTGCCACTTTTCCAGAATATCTTCATCAAAAGCATGAGGAGGATGTGGATGCTACACCTAGAAGTTATGAACGTGTATCAAAAAGTTATAGCATTTATAAACAAAGTCAAGAAACAATTTCAAGATCAGTTTTCTTAAATGTTATTAAAGGAAATGTGGGGAAAGTCATAGCAGAAGAATTTATCAACTTCATAGAAGCAGATGTAAGTCCATTAATTAGCTACGAAGAAGTAGTTGAAGGAGAAACATTGAATGAAGATATAGTGGCAAAAATTAAAGTAGAAGCACATACAAGACTATATTTATCAGCCATGAATATTTTAAAGACATTAGAGCAAAACTTACAACAGCTAAATGGAGATGAAACAATCATTCATTCGCTTATAGTAAGATGGACCGAATACTTAAAACAGTACCCAATGGATTTAATGGTAGGACTTATGAAAGAGATGAAAAGTAGTTTTCCAGTAGTCTATCAAAATGCGTTAAATGATGAAGCATTTACAAACTTATACTTTGAAGCATATGCATCAATTAGGGGATAAAAATATGGCAACTTATTTTGAAACACAAGTAAGCAGTTTAAATGAAAAAGCAAATGAAGTCATTAATACAATGACAATGCTAAAGGCAAATCGTAAGGGGGAAGCTTTAGAAATTCAGGTGCCCGAAGGCTTTAAAAAGGAATTTTTTCGTTTAGTTGATCAAGTAACATTACATTTGATGGAAGAAAAAGATAACTTCTATGGTTACTTTTTATTTCAAATGAATAGGGAAATTAAATTTGATATGACCAGTCCTACTGGGATTAATTTTAAGGCAGCCAAATATGTCATGTATTTTAATCCTCTTATCTTTTTGAACCTTACATTAAAGCAAATGGCAACCAGTATTAAGCATGAAATACTCCATGTAGTAGCCATGCATTTAATAAGAGCTAAAAATATTAAAGGAAAGTATACACCACTCGCTATTAATATGGCTATGGACCTTGTAGTGAATCAGTATTTAGGTGACTTACCACCTTATGCTACAACGATTGAACAAATTAATAATCAGTATCAGCTAGAATTAGAACGTTATGCAACCTTTGAATATTATGCTGAGAAATTGCAAATAGAATTTGACTTGCAAGAGCCAGATGAAGAGGGACCAGAAGGGGCAACTGGGGATGAGCATGAACAAGATGATATTGCAAGAGAATATGACCCAGAGAAAACCCATGATATATGGGAAAGTGAAATAGATGAGCAGACCTTAAAAGAATTTACAGAGAAATTCGTAACTACAGCACAAAAGGGAGAAATACCAGCTTATTTAGGTAGTATGATTGCAGCACTTAAAAATAGTAAAGGTGAACTACCTTGGAATCTATATTTAAGTAGAATGATGGGAAGCGTAGAAAGCCATTATAAGAAGACAGTAACAAGGCGTAATCGCCGTCAACCTGAACGATTAGATTTAAGAGGCATGTTGAGAAGCCATAAGGCAGAAATAGCAGTTGCCTTTGACATTAGTGGTAGTATTAGTGATGAAGAATTTACTCAGGCAGTCAAAGAGGTCTTGCAAATTGTAAAAAACTATAATCATGAGATTACCATTATAGAATGTGATGACCAAATTAGACGTAGCTATAAGGTGAAATCAGATAAGGACCTTAGAGAAAGAATGCATATTGCAGGAGGTACTAAGTTTACGCCAGTTTTTGATTATGCCAACAAGAAAAATATTGATTTGCTTATTTATTTTACAGATGGCAAAGGAGAAGAAAAGTTGAAGGTCATACCAAGAGGTTATAAAGTCCTCTGGGTACTTTCAGGAAGAGGAGAGCATCTTTCTTTAAAAACACCTTATGGGGTTGTTAAGAAACTCAGTAAGGTAGAGGTGAAAGATTTAGAACTAGATATGAGTGATGTAAGAAGTGACGGTTATTCTATGAATAATCAAGCACCAAGTATATAAAGTGAATATGTTCACTCTAAATAAATAATGGCTATTGCAAAATTTTGCAATAGCCATTATTTATTTAGAGTG
>JAZKZQ010000190.1:0-9930 GCA_045612745.1 Cellulosilyticum sp.
ATTTTCATGTATGGACTTAAAACTAAAGATTGTTGTTGTTGAAGCATAAAATCACCTTCCGAATTTGATACTTTTATTATAACAGAAAAAAGTCTATGATTGTTGTAATTGAACAATCATAGACTTTTTCAGTGGCTTCGGCTATAAGTCCCGTGATTTTTTAGTTATTTTAATAGATTCTCTCTATAAATTATGCCTTCTTAATACTTGCTATGATTTCTGTAATTAAATCAATTCTTTTAAATGGCGTAATTAAATAATACCCATCTACATACTCCTCAACAGCTTTAATTATTTCAATAGATATCTTTACAGCCAACTTTCCTGCTTGTTCTTTATCCAAATCCTCGTATAATTTAATGATTTCATCTGCTACAGTAATGCCTGATATCTCATTATTCATAAAACATGCATTACGATAACTTACTACTGGGATAATGCCTCCTAAGATTTTAGCTTCTAGTTCTTCATGTGCCCTCTTTAAATTTTCTACAGCCTGAGCTGTTAAAATCGGCTGTGTTAAAAACATACTCATGCCACTTGCAATCTTTTGTTTTGCTTTACGTAGCTCACTCTCAAAGTTAACAGCATTGATATTGAGTGCACCATAAATATTAAATGGTGTCCCAAAACTTGTTTCATTAAGTTCTCTTATGTAATTAGCTAAAATCTTAGAATTAAAACTAAAAATAGCTTTAACTTCATCTCTTTGTGCTGTAGGAATAGGATCTCCTGTTACAACAAGTACATCTCTGATGCCTTCTATATTAAGTCCTAAAAGTAGTGCCTTTGTGGCATTAATATTACGGTCTCTACAAGTCATATGAGGGATAGGTGTGATACCTAAATCTCTTTTTAGCTTACAAGCTAAAAGGCTACTATCTACTCTTGCTCTTGCAATAGGACAATCTGCTATAGTAATGGCATCCACACCTACTTCTTGAAGCTTCTTGGCACTACTCATGAAAAAATCAATGGCTGTATCTACTGGTGGGTCTAATTCAACAGCTATGATTTTCTTACCGTTTCTTATTTTATCCATTAATCCCATATCCCCTGATACGCCCATGACACTTTGTGGCCTTTTATAACTTTTCTCTACCGTTACCACCTTGGTATTCCTTGGTTCATTGGTTATATGACTTACTGCCTTCACCACTTCTGCCATCATCCGTGGTGTGGTACCACAACATCCTCCTATAATTTTTGCTCCTTGTTTTACTATCTCCACCATTTGTTTAGCAAAGTACTGCTTATCATTACTAAAGAACGTACGATTATTAATCACAGTTGGATAACCTGTATTGGGCATAATTGCAATAGGCTTCTCAGTTAAAGTAATATTTTTCATAAAGCTTCCTAAATGTTTCGGTCCTGAAAAACAGTTAAAACCTGTAGCATCAATAGCATCTATTTTAAGCATTCTTTGAATAAGTGTCCTACCATTTTGCCCAAGCCTTGTAAAACCTTCAGGTGAAATAGCAAAAGACACTAAAATATAAGCTTCTGGTACCTTTTTCTTAATATATTCAGCTATCTCTTTAAGACATTCATCACTACTGAAGGTCTCAAATAAAAAGTTTTTTGCACCTAAACTTATAAACTCATCTACAATTTGTTTATAAGCTATCATTAATGCTTCTTGATCCATCAAAGAAATAGGCCCTATATCTGCAAATACACTCACATCTTTATTCTTAGTAGCTTCCACTGCCAGATTATAGCCTGCTCTAATAACTTCTTTAGCTTTATCAAAATCACTCTCTAAATTGATCATATTTGCCCCAAAAGTATTGGTTTTAATGGCATTACAACCGGCTTCAATATACGCCTTATGAATCTCCAATATACTTTTAGGATCTTCTATATTCGCCATCTCACATTTACCTACAGATTGATGGTAATGCTGTGCATAATAAGTTCCCATTGCCCCATCGAAAATTAATAATCTATTTTCTGTTTTCATGCTGTCACCCCGTTTTAAATCTTATTATACTAACTTATTTAAGTTTCCTCTTACACTTTCCGTTGCTTGTACTAAATTGATTAAGCTTGGTACAATCTCCTCTTCATCTCTTGTTTTAAGACCGCAATCTGGATTAATCCATAACTTTTCTATTTTTATCTCTTTAAGTAGTCTTTGAATGACACCTATAAGTTCCTCTTTACTAGGTACTCTAGGTGAATGAATATCATATACACCAGGTCCTACTTGCATTTTAAAATGACTTTCATTAAGTGCTCTAATAATAGATAAATTTGAACGTGATGCTTCAAATGAAATAACATCTGCATCCATGTCATCAATAGCTTTTATTATGCTTTCAAATTCACTGTAGCACATATGGGTGTGAATCTGTGTTGTTTCTTTGACGCCACTATGCACTAGTCTAAATGCCTTAATAGCCCAATCCAAATACTCACTATACCAATCTTCCTTACGTAGTGGTAGCTTTTCTTTTAATGCAGCTTCATCAATTTGAATAATGCAAATACCATTTGCCTCAAGTTCTAATACTTCTTCTCTCATAGCAAGGGCAATTTGATACGCCATTTCTTTTAAAGAAATATCTTCTCTTGGAAACGACCAATTTAAAATTGTTACTGGTCCAGTTAACATCCCCTTTACCGGTTTATTCGTTAAGCTTTGTGCATATGTTGTATAAGCTACTGTTATGGCATCAGTTCTTGAAATATCCCCCCAAATAACAGGTGGTTTCACACAACGTGTACCATAAGACTGCACCCAACCATTTTCTGTAAATAAATAACCTTGTAAGTGTTCACCAAAGTACTCTACCATATCATTTCTTTCATATTCACCATGTACAAGTACATCTAGCCCAATTTGTTCTTGATGTGCAATACATTCTTGTATTTTCTTTTTAAGAACTTCACTGTAAACTTCTTCTGTAATTTCACCCTTTTTAAACTGACTACGATTATGTTTAATTTCCTTGGTTTGAGGAAAAGAACCTATAGTAGTGGTGGGTAAAACTGGTAGGTTAAACACCTCTCTTTGAATCTTTTCTCGTATTTCAAAAGCAGGTTTTCTTATAAAATCTTCTTCATTTAAAGAAATTGCCTTAATTCCTCTTTCACGATGCCTTTCTTTAAAAAGTTGTTGATTTGTACTATATATAACTTCTTGTGCTACCTCTGACTTTTCTGCTAAATATCTTAATTCTTTTAGCTCCTGTAATTTTTCTTCGGCATAAGCAAAATATTTTTTATACGCTTCACTAAGCTTTTGCTCATATTTTAAACTATAAGGTACATGTAATAATGAACATGAAGTATTAATAACTAAACACTCGTCCTTAACATACCCCTTTAATCTCTCTAGAAGTTCGAGAGATTGTTTATAATCATTACGCCATATATTCTTGCCATTTACTACACCAGCAAAAAGCTGTGTATCCTTTGGAAATCCATAACTTTCAATAAGCTCTACTGATTTTCTACCTTCTACAAAATCTATACCTATGCCATCAAAACCTAATGCAATAATTTCCTGATAACAATCTCTCAAATCCCCAAAATAAGTTTGTAAAGCAATTTTTACCCTGCCTTTTCGTTTTAAAATAACATTATAAAAACGTCTAAAATTTTCTTGGTCTTCTTTATTTAAATCCGTTACCAAAATAGGTTCATCAATTTGTAACCACTTTACATTTAATAATTCTAATTCTTCAATAAGCTGACAATATAATTCTGCTACCTGCTCCAGTAAATTGTCTACTTTAATCTTTTCGTCATATTCAGAAAGCTTTAAAAAAGTAAATCCACCTATGACCACTGGTTTTGCTTGAATACCTATTTCTTGAGCTTCCTTGCATTCTCTAATAAGCTTTGTACTATTTAATTTAAACGCAACATCTTCCTCAATATACGGCACAATATAATGATAGTTAGTATTAAACCACTTTTTCATCGGTCTCGCCTTCACATCACCAGCTTCACCTTGATATCCTCTTGCCATTGCAAAATATGTTGCTAATGGTGTTAGATTTAATGCTTTATAACACTTCGGTATGACATTTAACATCATTGCTGTATCTAACATACCATCATAAAATGAAAAATCATTACAAGGTATATAGTCAATATTCTCTTCTTTTATAATTTGCCACTGAGTTTTTCTTAGAGTTTGTGCACGCTTTTCTAACTCTTCTTCTGATATATTCCCTTTAAAATAATCCTCTGTCCAAAACTTCAGTTCACGTTTAGCCCCTACTCTTGGATAGCCAATAATTGTATTTTTCATGTTACGCCTCCTTAAATCTTATTGCTATTTTTCATAACTTATCATAACAATATTTTTTAACTATAGGGTAACCTAAAAAAACTATCACTTGATATAGGTTTTATCTATAATACCCTGCCCCTCTTACAGCTTGCTGTAACATGTTTATGTATGTCTTTGCTAAATTACTAAGTCCCATATTTTTATGCACAATCCATCCTACGTCTATATATTCTTCTACATCTAATGGCACCGAAATAATGTTATCTCCATTTAATTCCTTACTAATGACACCAGTAGAAATAGTATAACCATTAAGTCCTATTAAAAGATTAAATAAAGTAGCACGGTCACTAACACGAATAGTCTTCTTATGAGACAAGGTACTTAAAATCTCTTCTGAGAAATAAAAAGAGTTATACTCACCTTGTTCAAAACACAAGCAAGGAAAATCTTCTAACTGCTCTAATGTCACATATGCTTCTTTAGCTAGAGGATTACTTGTACTAATAAATATATGAGGCTTTGCTATAAATAAGGATTCAAATCTAAGACCACTTTCCTTTAAAAGCTTCTTAAGTACCTTTTGATTAAATTCATTGAGATACAAAATCCCTATTTCACTCCTAAGATTTTTTACATCATCTATAATTTCATAGGTTCTTGTCTCTCTTAAATTAAACTCATATTCCTCCCTCTCATATTGTTTAATTAATTCTACAAAAGCATTGACCGCAAAGGCATAATGCTGGGTTGAAACAGAGAAATGACTTTTTGAAGGCTTTGCACTTAAATAACGTTTCTCTAATAATTCTGCCTGTTCAACTACCTGCCTAGCATAACCTAAAAATTCACTACCTTCTAGTGTTACACTAATACCCCTATTAGTTCTTTCAAAAATGATCTGATTAATCTCTTCTTCTAAATCCTTAATAGCTGCAGATAGGCTTGGCTGGGTAATGAACAATTTTTTGGCTGCAATATTAATAGAGCCACATCTAGCAACTTCTATAGCATACTTTAACTGTTGTAATGTCATTTTATTCTCCTTATAACTACATCCTATAACATTCAACTAATTATAACATTTTGTATTTTTAAATAACAAACTATTATAAAAAAAACACCTATAACATCATAAACTATATTTTTACTTTAATTTTATATTCAAAACAGTTAATGTCTTTATGTTTTAATGGTATAATAAGAAATATATACTTTCTTTATAGCCTATCGGTATACTACGAAACATATATTTAAACTTTTACAAGTTAAAGGAGTGATTCATCATAGGCATTATTAAACTAAATCATTTGATAGAGGATGTTTTCAATCGTTCTAGTGTCATACAGGGCAATTATTTTTGTAATGTGAAAGGTATAGAAAATGATACCTCATATAATGACACATTAGCACTTTTTCATCATAAATTTAAACAATTAACTGGTTCTCACCTTTTGTTTACCAGTTCTCTTAATAAAATCACAGATAGTTCACTTAAAAATTTAGTTCAAAGTGAATTGTTACAAAATCCATTACCACTGACAACTTCTATAGTTCATAATCAAATTTTCACAGAAGCTTTAAGACTTACACTCAATTTAGCCAAAGATAATATAAGTTTTCAAAATACTATAGATTTAGATCATCTTAAAGAAACACTTTTCTTATGGTCAAAGTCTTATATTGCTACCATTGATTTTGGAAATACAGAGCCTCCTAAATGTCTCTATTATGGCGATTTAACATTAGAGGAAGCCTACTTTTTAATATTACTTGCCCTTATAGGCTTTGATGTGATTTATTTTAACCCATGTGGCAATACTCTTTTAGAAAACATTGATAAAGATAGTCTCTCACAAATTGTATTATTAGGTAAGCCTACGCCTATCATGATTCCTTTTGAAGAGCGTGTTAATAAAGGAACTGTTATTGATAAGGTTACTACTTATGCCAAACAAGCTATCAATGAACTAAATGCTAATCTTTATGGTGACTGTGGTATCTATAGACCATGGCAATTTGCCCATGGTACTACATCTCCTGTGATTATGGATGCTATTATTGAAGATACTTTAACTTATTGGGCAGAACCTGCAACTCTTAGACCTGGTTTTAAAACCATAGGTGATACAGTATATACACCAGTATTCTTTAATAAAGTCTCAGGTATTTACAAAGACCGTATGGCCTACTATAATCTTGTTCAAAGCTTAAAAGATGCACCACTAGTTGTATTAATGGAAAACTTAAATCTCTGTAGTACAGACTTTTCAACTTATTCTTATATGCAGACTAAGGCTATTAACTACCACAATTTAAATACTAGTCATGCCCAGTTCAATAACCGAGATTTATTAAGTCTTAAACCTTGCATTAATGTAGATGGAGAAATAAATACTGAAGGCCTTAAAAGCCATCCTTTATTTAATAAATGGGCACATCTTCGCTTAGAAACAATTAATTTTTTAATAAGAAAGCTTAATGATTTATTAACAGGTATACGTGCAAATCTCTTTACTTTTCCTTTTAATGAAACAGAAAAGCTTACCTTAATCGCCGGAGCACTGAATATGGATAAAGAAATCTTAAGTCTTATTGACCGATATGATTTCACCACTCAGATTCCAAAATTAATTCTTTATTTAAATGGCACTATGCCTTGTGACACAAAAACTGCTCTTTTATTAGGTTTCCTTCATACTTGTGGCCTAGATATAGTAATTTTATCACCCAATGGTACAAGTAATATAAATGGAATGATTTCTCCTATGTTTATTAGTGATATTAAACTAGAAGATATGGTGAATGATTTTTCAATTAAATCACCTCCTAAAAAAGGCTTTTTCGATAAATTATTTAATAAATAAAAGGAGTGTTTAAACATATGGCAATCTCATTAGAAAGTTCAATAAAAAACGGATTAGACGTGGCACAGCTGGAACAAGTAGCTCAAAATCCTGTACAAAATCCAGCCCAGTCTTTAGTAGGCACACCTACCTCGCAACCTGAAATCGTACCTATCAAACAAGAAGATATGGTAAACTATACTGTTTCTTATAAACAAAAATTACGTCAGCTCCCAGAGGTTGAAGCTTTAACAAGCGAAATTCATATTGATAACATAGATACAATTCTTGCTTTTGGTCAAAATGCCACACAAGGCATCTCAAAAATCTCTGATAGTTTACTTTCTACCATGAAAGAAGTAAAAGCTGAAGAAGCTGGTGAAATGATTGGCCAACTTACAAAGGTCATGGATCGTTTTGATATAAAGGAACTAGAAGATGTAAAAGAACCAAAAGGTCTTCAAAAAATCTTTAATCGTGCTAAAAATTCTGTAGAAGCAATGTTCCAAAAGTATGAAAACATGGGTACTGAAGTAGATAAAATCTACGTTATCTTAAAAAAATATGATATTGATATTCAGAATTCCAATAAAGCACTTAAGGCAATGTATGATGCCAATATTGCTTACTATGAACAACTAGAAAAATATATTGTAGCGGGTGAAATGGGACTTGAAGAAATCGATTATAAACTCATTCCTGAATTTCAAGCTAAAGCAGATGCAGGAGACCGCCTTGCCCTTACAACTGTACAAAGCTTACAAACAACTCGTGAAATGTTAGCACAGCGTATTTATGACCTTCAAATAGCAGAAAATATTGCTTTACAAACTATACCTATGATTCAAGGCATTCAGTATAGTAACTTCAACCTGACACGTAAAATCAATTCTGCTTTTATCATCACCCTTCCAATCTTTAAACAATGTTTAACACAAGCAGTTCTTCTTAAAAGGCAAGAACTTCAAGCTAAAAGTCTCAAGGCCTTAGATGATAAAACAAATGAGCTTCTTTTACGCAATGCCCAAAATATGGCAACACAAACAACAAATATTGCGCGTATGGCTGGCACAAGTTCAGTAAGCATGGATACATTAGAGCGTACATGGCAAACAATTTTACAGGGTATTGAACAAACAAGAGAAATTGAAAAAGACAATCGTATACAACGTGAAGCTAACACTATGAAACTTGAAAATATGAAATATGAATTATTAAAAAGTAAGCGTTAACTTTATTAAAGATGATAATCGTTTGCGTCGTTGATTGAAAGTTAAATACGTAAAAGGAGAAGCAAAATTTTAAACTCTGCTTCTCCTTTTACTTTGTTCTTAATATGGTTAATGTAAATCTATCTAAAATTATAATTCAAACTTATCTAATTCAGTCTTTAACTGCTCAGCAATACTATTAAGTTTATCTGTATGTTGTGTAAGGTCATTCATTGTGCCTGTCACCTCTTCTGCAGAAGCTGCTACTTCTTCTGATGCAGCTGCCACATCTTGAGATATACTAAAGATTCCCTCAATGTCTTCTATTACCTTATTTTTATCACCCATCATATACTCTGTTAATTTTCCAATTTCTTTAATAGATTCTGTTAATGGTTCAATAGCATTTGTGATTTCGTTAAAAATATCTTTTGTATTATTAATTGCTGTATCTTGATCAATTAACATATGCACTGTTTCATCGATTACTTTTTCAAAGCTATTTGTTTTTTTGTTAATTTGCTCAACAATATTTTTAATCTCATCTGTTGAATTTCTAGATTGCTCCGCAAGTTTTCTAATTTCCTCTGCAACTACTGCAAAACCTCTACCTGCTTCTCCAGCTCTTGCCGCTTCGATTGATGCATTGAGTGCTAATAAATTAGTCTGTTCAGTAATTCCAGCAATAGCATCTGAAATATAATTAATGCTCTTAATACTTTCATTCATTTCTTTTACACTATTACTTGATTCTTCAGCATTTCTCTTTGTAATCGTCGCTTTCTCAACAAGCACGTTTAATGTCTCTATACCTTGTTCGCTTAATTTCTCTGCTGCATTTGATAAAACTAATATATCTTGTGTATTTTTACCCACTTCATCCATTTTATGAGATAACTCAAAAGCAGTACCTATAGCATTTTCTACTGCTGTTGCTTGCTCACTTGTTCCACCAGAAACACTATTAATTGCAGTTGTTACTTCTCCCATTGAATGAGTTGTTTCTTCTGATCTTGTAGCAATCTCATTTGCAGAATAATATACATCTGTAGCTGTAGTCGTGATATTTTCTATTAATTCTCCTATGCTATCTAAACTCTCATTAAGATTATCACCTAATTCTTTTAATTCATCATTTGATGCGATATGTACTCTATCTTTAAAGTTACCTTTAGCTACTTTACTTACTAAGTCATTAATTTCTTTAATATCTTTAGTAATCATACTTGCTACTACTAAAGATATAAGATTTCCTATAAGAAGGCATATACCAACTGTAATGATTATTGCTCTTTCTATAATATATACTTCATCTGTAATTTCTGATTCTGGCACATAACCAAGGAGCTTCCAACCTGTTTCTTCGTTAGTAACTTTTAAAACAATTATTCTCCCACTCTCACTTTGCCATTCACAAATACCTTCTGCTTTGCCCTCTAAGTCACTCCAGTACTCATATGTATTAACATACTCTTCATCAAATACATTCTTTTCACTATTAATAATAATATTTCCTTCATTATCTATTAGCATAACATAACCTTGCTCTAATAAAGAAATACTATTTATGTATTCTTCTAACTCATCTAATGTAACATCTATACCTACTACACCCATAAATTCA
>JAZKZQ010000191.1:0-3812 GCA_045612745.1 Cellulosilyticum sp.
TCTTCCTAAGACCGCTTGGCCTCCGACTTAGCTGTCATCTACACTAATATTGCTAGTTGTAATACGAAAGTGATGGGCAGCTCCCCCATACTCATACCATTCTTCAATAGTACTTTCCCCAAAGATTAAACTTACAATTTCTTCTACTGCTCCTACAGTACCTTTTTTCTTATGCCAAGCTATAGCCTTTTTTACCAGTTCTCGCTTTTTATCTATAGGTAAATTCTCTTCATAATGTGGTACATCAAACTGCAATGCCAATAAATCTACAATCTCTTCACTAGCCGCTGTAATATTAGGTAAAATACTTAAAGTCTCTATGCAGCTTCTTAATTTACTGAGCTCTTGGTCTAAGCTTAGGCAAGCGGCTTGTATATTCGCATCATGACTTATACTTATTGGTAGTAATTCTCTAAAAGAAATACTTTGATTAACCATTTTCATAGCCTCCATAAATAATCTTTTTCTCACCTACTTGTGGAGTCTGTGATTTTTCAAGAGGCGTGTAAATAGGTTCATGCACCACCACACGCTTAGCACCTGCAGCCATTACTTGATGAATAAGTTCTGACGGATTAATTGCTCGCCCTAACTGACTTTGCTGCCAAACAATATAGTCTGCAATAGCCGCTTCTATATTCTTTTGAATCGCTATAGCTTGAGTGATATGTGCTGAATCTATATAGTACTCCAGTGAAATATTATAGCTAATTTGCTCTGGCTGCATCACAACCACTTTATCTGTTAAAGGTTTTACATGCTTTTCACTACAAGCTTGTAAGATCTTTTCGAGTATCTCTTCTGATAAAAGTTGGCCTTCTTTGCTAATAGGTATAATATTTACTTCTCCTGGCTGTGGTGAAATAACAGCCACATCTCCTATTTCTGAAGAAACACTTTTTGCCCAAAAGGCATAGGCACCATCACTTCCTGCACAACTATAAGAGCTAGGTGCTTCAAAGGCTCTTTGCCTTAAAGCATCATCTGTTTCTATATCACTGCCACCTGCTGTTGTGGTGATATTCGTAACACTTCCAAAGTAAGGAAATACATCCACTAAAGTCTCAATTTGTCCTGGTAAGAGCCCATTGCCACATTCTCCTGGTGTTTCACATTCTACAATCGTTTCTAGCTGTAACTGACCTAGTAGAAATTCTTCATGCGTTAATGTCTTGAAATAAAGCTCCCCACTTTTTAATCGTGTACCTTTTGGAATAGTTACTGTACTTTGCTGGGCATCAGATAATCTAAACCTTACTGTACATCTTGCGGGTGATGCTGCTAAACGTGTGACACCTACTAATGCCACAACTTGATCCAAGTAATGGCCTGTAGCATATGCTAATAAGTTTTGTTTACCTGTAAAATCAATTAAAAAACGTTGCTGCGTTATGATATAGGCTAACGCCTCTAAAAAAAGCCTAATGGGGTCCCCAGGATAAAGTTTTCTTCCTGCAATACCTTCATAGGCTATAATGACATCATTTTCTATATCTTTTGTATCTGTATTACAAAATGTAATCTCCCTCAAACTATTCAGTCCCAATAATATTCACCTGCACTTTCGGTTGCAATTTCCCTATTAAATGATCTTTTTCATAGGTTACTTTGATAACCTCCACACGTTCCTCATAGGTTGCTATGGCCTCCATAATTTGTACAGTAAGAAGATTTTCTGCTATTTCTAAGGGTAAGTCTAACATACTCACATCAATCCCAAAGTTTCGGTCTAAAGGCACACTACCTCTAGGTGTGCTAATGATAGTGGCTACATTCTGTAAAATTTCTGATATACCTATAGGATAGAAATCAATTGTTTCTGTAGTCGTTACTTCATACACCTTCTCACCACCTATTTCACATATTCTTTCAAAGTCACTGTAATGGCCCCTGATATAACCCTGCCATTTTTATCAACCTTCTTATAAGTTTGCTCTGTTGACTCTACTGTCCAGCGATAATAGCCTAGTGCATCCCCTCCAATAACAAGAGGTAATGCTTCTCCTGTACGTGTTAATTTCATTAGCTTCTCCATATCATAACGTGGCTCACGCCCTAAACTACTTTCAAACTGCATGGTAAAAGTAATGGCATCTAAATTAGGGCCTAAAAACTCTGATCTAGGCTTTTGCATATGGACTTCATGATAAGCCCATCGTCCTGAGCTACTTCTTACTAAATCTTGAAAGGTATTTATATTTTTATAAGAAACCTTAAATAAAATATCTCCTAATGCACCTATCATCTATCTGTCTCCTAACACTTACAGTACCCAGGGCAAGTAATATTGCCACTTAAAACAATATCGCCACTCAGCACTATTTTTCCTTTAATTTCTATATCACCATTCAATGTGATGTTGCCTAAAATTTCACCTGATTCACATGAGATATTTAATGTTTTACTTCCAATACCAAAGCCCTCACCTTCAATAGTTGATTGTTTACATGCACCACTTAGTATGTCACAATCTACATTTACTTTCTTCGCAGTAACATCCACTTCTCCTTCTTTTAGATCTGCTGTAAGCTTATGTATTTTCCTATCATATGCAATATAAGTCCCATCTGCAAAAGCATAATGTACTACCTCTGCATCCTGAATCGGTGGTGGTTGTGAGGGGGTATAAAAACACCCTAAACAAAATCCATCTCCTACACCTTGCTCCATAAAAATGCATACCACATTTTCACCTATATCTGGCATAGCATACACTTTATTTTTAAGGCCTTGAGGAAATAAAACAGGTAAATCCGTTGATACCATATTATCCATATCTGCAAATACCACTTGCACAGTCCCTCTTTCTGCCTTTACACTTGAAACCTTACCTATTCGTACAATATTGGTTGCCTTCACTTAATATCCCTCCAAACACTTTGATATTTCAATATCTGTGGTATAACCGCCCACAATATTATGGGTTGCCTTATTGACAATGTATTTCCCATCAAAAGCATTAAAACCTTTTATTAAAAGTGTGATACCAGCCACTAACCTCACATTACCTAAAACAGATAAACTACCTGTACACTCTTGTTTATTCTTTTCTCTCAATTTACTTTTAGCGAGCTTTAAGGCTTCTTTATAACTTTTTACCTGCTCATTCACTTCTAATATAGGGCCTTGTTTCTTACTCTTATCCGTAAAGGTAGCTTCTATGGTTTGATTAGTTTGGGCATCTGTATAGCGTACATGACAAGCCTTATATCCTGTATCACTGGTTTTATTAGCAAAAGAATAACTGATAATATGGGACTTCCCTTTAACCAACGTTAATATAGGTGCCTTACATTCATAGGCATATTCATCAAATATCACAATTTGCCCAGCTGTGACCTTGAGTGATAATCCTGCTTCATTACAAAGCTCTTGTAAAAAGATTAAGTCGGGCTTTTTAACCTGATCTAAGTTTTCATATACTACATCTTCCTGCACATCAAAAAAGCATTTCAGCCCACCACGATTTGCAATTTCATTTGCAATCTTGGAGAGCTGAATCTTTTTCCAGGACTGAGTTCTGGCTGTTTGTTTAATCTGTCTACTTATAGGTAGACTTTGACCTTTTATCTCAACCACATCTGGTGGCCCACTTAATGAAATTTCATCTATCTCAAATGTGCCACAAGGTAAAAGCTGCTTTTCTTTCTTACCTGCCCAGTTTTCTATATAAAAAGCAGCTTCTAGGGTATCACCTTTTGCTGGTAACCAACTACTATGCCAAAGCCCTTCTCGATCTTCTAAAGAGAGCTGCAAATCATCTGCTGCCCCTGTTGCATTATCTGTATAAGTTAGACCAAGTACATATTTAC
>JAZKZQ010000192.1:0-10156 GCA_045612745.1 Cellulosilyticum sp.
TACTTTAATTATATTTGAAATTAGTAAGAATGGAGGCTCAAATTATGCAGCCAAAAAGTTCACACAATACATTATTAGAAATGTTAAAAGAAGAAAAAGAAATGGGTCTTAAAGGTGGTATTTATCATTTAACACAGATTAAATTTGCCTATAATACCAATCATATAGAAGGTAGTAGATTATCAGAGGAGCAAACACGTTATATTTATGAAACAAATACATTAGCACCAGAAGGTGATGAGGCTACATCTATTGATGACATCATGGAGACAGTGAATCATTTTCAGTGCTTTGACTATATGTTAGACCATGTAGAAGAACCAATTTCGGAAGAGATGATTAAAAAATTTCATAGTATACTAAAAGGCAATACATCAGATAGTAGAAAAGCATGGTTTAATGTAGGTGAATATAAATCTAGACCTAATGTAGTAGGAAACCGTAAGACGACAGCACCATCTAAAGTACAAGGAGAGATGGCTATATTATTGAAGAAGTATAATGATAAAAAAGAGATTAGTATAGATGATATTATTGAATTTCATCATGACTTTGAAGTAATTCACCCTTTTCAAGATGGTAATGGCCGTGTAGGTAGGTTAATTATATTCAAAGAATGTTTAAAGAACAATATTATGCCATTTATTATTGAGGAATCTCATAAGTTATATTATGATTGTGGATTAAATGAATTTAAAGTAGAAAAAGGTTATTTAACTGATACTTGTCTTTCATCTCAGGACCACTATGAACACATGGTGAGGTACTTTATGGAGTAGTAGCGAGATGCTTACTCTCAAGAGGTAGAAGTTTATGTAAATATCATTTATAATAAGAGATATAGATATGAAAAGATAGACTAAAGACCAACATAAGGAATCGTAAGGGGTAAAAAATGAAAACAAGTAAATTTTATAATAAACTAGGTCTTATTGGACTTGTATTAGCGCTAACATTTGTCTCGGGATGTAATAAGAGCACAGATACTTTTCAAGAAGGAACCAATACTACTAGCCAAAGTAGTAGTCAGCAGCAAAGCTTACAAAGTCAGCAAACTCAAAATAGTACAGTAACTAGCCAAGCAGTAGCAGAGGGCAAAGTATCAGAAATTCATTTTATTGATACAGGCAACTCAGATGCGATTTTAATCATTAATAATGGTGAAGCCATGCTCATTGATGGTGGTGAAAATGATGATGAAGATTTCCTTGTAAAATACTTAAAAGATCAAGGTGTTACAGAACTAGAATATCTCATCGCAACGCATCCGCATGCAGACCATGTGGGTGGATTAGATGCTATTGTTTCTAATTTGCACGTCAATACAATCTTTGTAGCTAATGGTGATGCTAATACTAAAGTTTATAGAGACTTTATTAATGCAGCAATGGATAAGGGACTAACACCAAGTGTACCTTTAGAAGATAGTCAGTTCCCATTAGGGGGTGCATACTTCAAAGTAATGAATACAAATGGTGGTAGTGATACAAATAATGTATCTTTAGTAGTGGAATATGTAAATGGTGAAGACAAGGCACTATTTATGGCAGATGCAGAAAAAGAAGTTGAAGAAGAAATTTTATCTAAACTAGAACAAGTAGATTTATTAAAGGTAGGTCACCATGGTTCAAGAACAAGTACATCACAAGATTTCTTAGAGAAAGTAAGTCCAACCTATGCTGTCATTACCTGTGGTACTGGCAATAGCTATGGACATCCACATCAAGAAACACTTGATAAATTGCAAGGTATTGAAGTACATAGAACAGATGAATGTGGCAGTGTGATCTTCAAATCAACAGGTCAGGGTATCACCACAGAATGTCAAGTAGGTGACTTCCAACCAGGTGTTGCAACAGAAGATGATGATGAGTCAAAAAATGATAAACCAAATAGTACCTCATCAAGCACTACATCCTCTAAAAATGAAAGTACAACAAGCCAATCTACAGCAGATACACAAACAGTATATTGGACACCAAAAGGTAAAAGTTATCACAAAACAGACGCATGTTCAGCTTTAGTAAATAGCAAAACTATCTTAAGCGGTACAATCAGCGAAAGTAGAAAAACAGACCCTTGTGACCGTTGCTATAAATAGGGAGTTATATAAGGCATATTAAAGAGGGTATTGTAAAATTGTTTGTAATTTTACAATACCCTCTTTAATATATAAAGTTATTTATATGAAAACTATGTGAAACAATTACACCTGTGTTACATGATCAACAATATTAGAATTGCTACTAGATAATGCATTATATTGGGCCTCATCAATTTCTGTAGCACCACAGAATTCAATGGATTGTTCAGTATCAAATTTAGCAGCAATATCACCAGTAGAAACAAGAGCATTAATGATTACTAACTGATATTTCATTAAATAGTATCTGTTTATGTTAAGAGGATTTGGTAGATCAAGAGAAACTGTTGTAGTAATTTCCTTTGCATCTGTAGTAATAACTTCATTAACTACTTGAGAAGAAAATCCTTGACTAAAAGCAAATTTTAAAAAGTTTTCAGAAACACCACTTACATTTACGAGGCCTTCGAATAGAGGAAGAGAAGCAGAATACTGGGATTTCTTTTGAAGTTCAGTGTTAAATTCTGTTGTACTTTGTTTAGTTGTGGAATTTCTATATACAGAGCTCTTTGTAATGGTTTCTGTATGAGAATATTTATATGAGCCATTACCAGGAACAGTTACAACATATTCTTTATAAGGTTTGACAGTAGTGGTATAGGTATCTACGTTATGAACAATATCGGCTGATTGATAGAATTTAGTAGATTTATCATTAATCTCTTCATTTATATTAAAGCGAGTTGTATAGGAGTTACCATCTCTTTGTACTTCAATATAAGAAAGACGCCAGTCAGCACCTGCATAAGCCATATCACTTCTTAGTGCAAGCTGATATATGTTTCCCACATCTTCTAACGCGATAGAGCATGTATCAGTATTATTTCTTTCAAAGGCATTTCCAGATATATGGCCATTAAGACGCTCTTCATGAGTTTGCCCATATTCACCATATAGAACAACAAAGATATTCGAATCTGTCCCAGCATACATTTGATCAGCAGTTTTAATTGTAAAGTAATATTTGACTTTTCCCATAAAAAACCTCCCTAAGATTATTAGAAATTTATTGAGCTAGATAAGCTATTTGTTACCAGAGTTTATTATATTCAAAATAAATTTCAGATATGAGTAAAAATAAAATTATGACCAATACTATCAGATTAGTTAGTAGCAAGAGGGATTGTCTTTAACGGCATAACCTTAATTGAGTTTTCCTCTGAAGATAGGCATAAGATAATATGAGAGCATCTCTTAACTTTTTTTCAATGAAAGGTGTAGGAGATAGTGTCTGCAAGGTCATTTGATTTTTTAATATCACTTCCCGCCCTGAAAAGAAGGCAATCTCCTCAATATTAATATATCCAAAGCTATAAGTAGGACTAGGTGAATAAGGAGGCTGAGGAAATTTAACTGGAATAAAAATAATTTTATCTGAAAATAGCAAAGGGACATTAGCCTTAGTCTTTAATATTTCACAGCTCCAATGCTGTATTGTATCAAGGTTTAAACCAATATGGGCATAAAGCCTAGGAATATATTTTACCACATGAGGTTTGACATATTTTTTAGTGCCATCTCGAGATAAAATACAGGTACGTGTACCGAGGGTATCATTATAGAAAGGATAAAATGCGGCAATCTCTGTTAAATTCATTTGATCAGCTCCGTAATCATATGGGCGTCCTCTTTCCACATAAATTCAAATTTCTTTTTCATATCTAAATAAGCGTAAGTAAGTAGCTTGGCATCCACGATCTTTTTCTCAATATATTTAACAGAAGAAAGTGTAGAAAGAGCAGTTTGATTTTTAAGAACAACTTCTGTATCTGAGAAATGATCAATAGAGCCTAAATTAATATACCCATATGCTGAGGTACAAGCGTTATTTTTGATGGGTACAGCAAATTTAATAGGTATAAAAATATTAAGATTATCAATGATAAGTGGTACAAGATGCTTAGAACCGGTTAATTTTGAACTCCATAAGCGGATAGAACGTTCATCTAAACCAGTTTCATAAAGTAGGTGTGGAATGAATTGTCTGATACTATAATGTGAGTATTGTGTAATGCCATTGTTAAGTAAAATGCAAGTCTGAGCAGGGTTGTTTTCCTTATAAGTAGGAAAGAAAGCGTCAATTTCAAAGTATTTCATATTCTCGTCTCCTTTGCAAAATTAATGAAACATATAAAAAATATAGAACATATGTTCGATTTGGTAAAACAAGTATAACCTAATAGGGAGAAAATTACAATATAATATTTAGAATTTTATATAAATATGGATAAAATAATGGAATGAGTATGTTACAATAAATAGAAAAAAGCTATGTAAAGTAAGGAGAATGTCAGATGGATTTATTATCTAAGGCAAGAGAAAGATTTCAAGAAGACCGATTTGCTACAGAGGCTACAGGAATTACAATTGAAGCAGTTGAAGAAAACTATGCAAAATGTCAGCTCATAGTAGAAGGAAAACATATGAATGCAGCTGGTAATGTGATGGGGGGCGCATTATTTACATTAGCAGATTTTACCTTTGCAGTAGCGGCTAATATTGGTGGTGATTTAACTGTATCTGTAACAAGTCAAATTACTTATCTAAACCCAGTTAAAGGGAAAGTGCTTACAGCTGAAACAAATTGTGAGAAAGCGGGTCGACGTACTTGTTCATTTACCATTCGTATTACCGACGAATACAATACACAAGTTGCCAATGTCGTGATTACAGGAATGCGTATAGGCTAAAAGATAAGAAGCACAACTTCTATATTAAGGAGGTTGTGCTTCTTATTTTCTAGCAGTGTTGATGTGTTGATTTAGTACCAAAAACAATGAATTTTAGCATGGAGCTATTATTTCTAGAGATGACTAAACTAAATATATCAAAGGTACCCTTAGGTAGAGTGGTAAAACCGCTAAAGAGCACATAATGTTCAAAGAAGAGATAAGTACCTAACTGACCTGTAATAAGTACAGGGTTACCATAGAATGGAAGACAAGTACTGTTATAAATAATAGATGTCAGCTGATCACAAGCCTTTAGTGGTAACATAGTCACTTGCTCCTGAGGGGGATTAACATAGTTGATATGACTAGAACGAATAGATGGTAACATATAGCAGTTATTTTTATCTGGAATAATGACACCAAAAGCAAAACCTTGTCTGCTACCATCTACGGAAGCCTTAGCAATGACCTGAGTAGGTGACTGAGTAAGGAAAACATTAGCAGAAGTACTTTCTCTAGTAGAGACTGTACCAGATTCCGTAACAGTGCGTGTACCTATGCCGCTTACGATAGGTGCACCAGAATTATAGCCATTACTAGCAGGCATTTCCTCTACTAGTTCCCAAGGGCTACCATCTGTACTTACAGACCATATTTCTGCAGCAGAATTGGCAATTTGCCTCGTAATACCACTATCTGCGGCAATGAAAAAATAATCATCTACCATTTTACCCTGACAATTAGTCACGCAAATGTTACGTAATACTAAGGTAATCATGACTTCATTATTATTAGGTGGTGCTGATGGCATATAAAGTGCCACATGACCAGGAATACCCGTATAAGCAGTGGTACCTAAGGGGGCAAAAGATGTTGTTGGTATGGTAGTCCCTTCAAGCTTAACCTGTGAAGCAGCAGCAGGATTACCTTGAAGGGACAAAGAGATTTCAAAAGATATTAAATAACCACCAGCAATAGCATTGCTGACTGTAGCTGTGGCAGAATGTTGCGTTAGTGAAAGCAACGTACCAAAGTCAATCCAGCCAATAAGAGGTGCCAACACCCCCTTACTATTAGCAGCAGCATATTGAACTTGTAACATAGGGAACCTCCTTATAAATGTAGTTACCTACTATATAATATTCAAAACCACCATAACAGTCCCATAATTTTCAAGAATTACCAAAGAAGGACTAAAAATAATGATAAAAATAAAAAGCCATCTGTGAATTTCACAAATGGCTTTTATTTTGAACTTTTTCCTCAAAGTTATACACATTCTTGGGATAACTCAAGTGTTTTCTGTGGAAAACCCAAAAAATAACAAATTTAATCTGTGGATAACTATAGCGAAAAATGTTTAAAAATGTGAATAACCAATAAAATATAAAATGAACGCAAAAAAACTTTATACACATATTCTTGTGGAATAACTGTATATAATGTGGATAAGTCCATTTTATAGCTTTAGTACTTGTTGATAAGTTTAAAAATCAACTCGAATAAAAGCGAAATATAATTCCCCTTTAATTGTGCCCAGATTTGTAATTATAATGCAGCATAAATGAATATACAAGTAAAATATTGAGTTAAAAATATAAATTAACTTACATATAGGGGTCTGGCTACAGCAAGTAAAGAGTTTTTTGTTGCATAACACACAGAAAATGGTATCATTAATAAAGTAACTTAGAGGTATAAGTAGATAATTATAAGGGGGCACCAATATGTCAATTGCAGCGATTATACAATATATGTACACGACACTTATGGTGTCCTTACCAGTTTTTATTGTAGTGGCTATTTTACGTATGATTCATTTGGAAAAGAAAAAAAGAACATATCATTCGACCTGGAAAAGAGAGTTAGGTGTTCATTGCTTTATTATGTATATGATAAGTTTATATGAGATTACAGCCATTAGACTTGGATTAGGATTAAGTATACACCGCATGATAGCTCGTGAAACACGTGTAAGCCTAGAGCCAATGGTTATTTTATTAAAATGGCTCAGAAAGGGAATATGGTGGCATCTCTTTTATAATGTAGTAGGCAATTGTGCATGGTTTATCCCTATGGGTATTTTAGTACCAGCACTTTTCAAGAAGCAAAGAAAGCTTTGGAAGGTCACTATAATTGGTGCCTTTGTATCATCATCTATTGAAATATTGCAGTATATACTTTGTACAGGTGTAACAGATATAGATGATGTGATTTTTAATACAGTAGGTACCATAATGGGTTATTGCATTTGGAAGATACTAAGAAAGTTATTGCATAGAATATGCTAATGGTGTGCAATAACTTTTTCTTTTGTTAAAAGAATATTTTAAGCATAATAATATGATATTCTTTGGGGTAATCTAACAAAGAAAGTGGTCTAAGGTAAAAGGAGGTGCTTTGTGAAAAACGTATGGCTAATATTTAAGCAAGACTTAAAAAATATTTTTACTAATGGCTTTACATTTATAACCATTGTAGCACTTCTTGTGATACCAGCCTTTGTTGGTGGGTGGATTATTAAAGTAAACTGGGAGCCAGTTGATATTAAAGATAAAGTTAAAATTGCATTAGTTAATCGTGATATAGGGAGTATAATTAATAATAATTTAGTAAATATAGGAGATAAGATTATACGAGAGATTAGTGAAGAGGAGAGGCTGGATTGGGAAGCTACGTCTTATGATGATGCTTTAAGAGGATTACTAATAGGAGAGTTCTATGGTATGTTAGTTATTCCTCAGAATTTTACAGAAGATATTAAGGTAATCAATAGTGACTCAACTGATTTACCTAAAATCTCATATATAATGAATATTAGAGACAATGTATTTATACCTACATTTTCAGAAACTAATACAGCAAAGTTACAAGTGTATGTAGCACATAATATTACTACAGCAGTTAACAAGGCTATAGAGCATGTAGTAGGTGAGTTTAATATAGACCTTACGATTCATAATCAAGAGATAGGAGATGTAGTACAATCACTTTTAGACTTAAATACCAATAGAGATACTTATCTCGCAAGGCTTAAAGAGTATAGAGGGACTGTAGGCAATATTATGGTTGTATTAACCAACTTAGATGGTAGGTTAGTGGAGTTAAAGAAAGAAGTTGGAGAAATAGAAAAGCTCACTGAAAATATGCAGAGAGTAGTAGATATAACCAAAGAACTAGAACAAGATTTTGAGGGAAATCAAAATTCAGGTATAGATCTACAAACAAGGCGGACAGAAATATTACTTCAAGAACTTAAAGATTTAATTGGCTATATTAGACAAGATATTTCACTAGTGCAGGATAGAATACCAGTTTCTGATGTAACAATAGGTCAAGTATATAGTGCACTTAGCAAAGTAGATCAAGAAGTCACTAGTATGGTAAAAAATTTAAATATATTAATAGAAAAATTAGGGTTTTTAGCTAATTCTAGTGACATTAATAAATTAATATATATACTGGAGAATGACCCAGAATTAGTAAAAGAGTATATGGCATCACCTGTTTTATTTGAGCAACAGGATATTAGATTATTCCCTAATTATGGTTCAGCTATAGCACCATATATTGTCACGGTTTGTATGTGGTTAGGTACCATGATTTTACTTACTATTCTTTCTACAAGATTTCAGATAGGTAAGGACATAGATGCTTTAAATAGTGAAAGTATAGTGTTTAAAATACAGATATCTCCACTTCAAGAGTACTTTGGAAAAGGGTTATTCTTTATATTTTTAAGTATTATTCAAGATATCATTATTGTTGCAGTTGCAAAGAAAATAATAGGTATTTCTATACATCATTATGGATTATTTTTATGTATCAGTATTGTGGGAAGTATTACAATTACAACTATTATTTATACCTTTGTAAGTGTATTAGGTAATTTAGGAAAGGTCATAATATATATATTTTTTGTAGGACAAGTCTTATTTTTAGATGGTATATTTCCTATACACATTGAATCTATAACAGCAGAGATTATTAATCATTGGCTACCATTTGGTTATATTATAGGAGGTTTCCGAGAAGCTCAAATGGGGATTATTACAAGTAATACGATACCTAGTATGATGATACTGATATGTTTTGCAATAGGTGCAGTAAGCTGGGGAATAATAGGAAAGCTTTTCCTAGCCCCATATATAGAGAGTGCTAGAGCTAAGATTAAAGAATCTCACCTAGGCAAGGATGATTATTAAGAAAAAGTGAAAAGTGCCATGCATTATTTGATGAGTAATGAATAATGTATGGTGCTTTTTATATTTTAAAATGCACGAGTGGTGTAGCAATAGGAAGGCTTGTAGTAATATAACAAGTATGGATTTATATAAAAAATATATAAATAGGATAAAAATATTGAAAATATATTTTTTCCTGTTTACAATAATGTAGTACCATATAAATGGTCTGACGTTTTACATAACAAGCAGGAGGACACAAAATGAGTAATAATAAGCAAGGATTTTGGGCACGTTTAACAGCTGCATTCAAAGGAGACAAAAAAGTAGAAACATCTACTCCAGTAGCAGAGAAAGCAGATAGTATTTTAGAATTAATGGTACCGATTTCAGGAAACCTTATTGCACTATCTGAAATTCCAGATCCAGTATTCTCACAAGGAATGATGGGAACAGGTTTTGGGATCGAGCCAACAGAAGGTAAAGTAGTATCACCAATAAACGGTAAAGTAATTTCAGTATTTCCAACAAAACATGCTGTCACATTACAAGCAGATAATGGTATAGAGATGCTAATTCACTTCGGTCTTGATACAACACTTCTCAAAGGTGAAGGCTTTACATCACACGTAACAGATGGTCAAACAGTCAAAGTAGGAGATTTACTTCTAACAGTAGATACAGAAGCAATTCGTGATAAAGTACCATCACTCAGCACACCAGTAGTATTCCCAAGTCTTACAGAAAATCAAAAACTTGTTATCAAACAACAAGGCCAAGTAACAGCAGGACAAACAGGCTGCGTTACAATTGAATAAAAACAAAAATAAAATGAGTGGATTGCAAAATAGTTGGTTATTTTGCAATCCACTCATTTTATTTTTTACCCTGTTTGCGAACTACATTCGGAGGAATTTGATGATAGTCTTGGCAAAGATAATCCAAGAGTTTTTAGGACGATTGTCTGAACGAAGCGAGTTTTCATCCGTTTCTTGAACTATCGGGCCAAGACTATCACAAATTAAGCTAATGCTCTCAGTAATCTATACTTCCAAGGTTTTCTATGACAAAAAAGTAGGGTGAAATAGCTATGAGCTGTGGGTATGAGGAATGAGAGCTGCATTCGGAGGAATTTGATGATAGTCTTGGCAAAGATA
>JAZKZQ010000193.1:0-8166 GCA_045612745.1 Cellulosilyticum sp.
CTATTACTTTAATACCATATGCTTTAGGCTTTTTAACAATAGCATCACTTACCTTAGTGATATCAAATACTTTGATTTTTATATCTAAAGCTTTTTTGAGAGCTTTAGATGATTTTGGAAGGTTTTTATTAATGTATTTTGTGAAATCATTAGCATCTTTTTGACGACCTTGTGCAATTTCGTCTGGGCAAAGTGCTAGGTCACTACTATTAACAACGAAGAAATGTTTAGCACCTAAGTTAGCTAAATTTTCAATAGCAACTTCAATATTTGATATAGATTGTTTTGCTAAATTTGTCATTGTACCCTCTAAACCGTAATCTTGGAAGTAGAAGTAATCATTTGCAGATGCAAAGATGAAGTATAAAGCATTAGGGTCAGCTTGTCCATTTGCAAGTGTATTTTCAAAGTGTTTAATTTGGCCTAATAATCCAGTACCACCTAAGTGATCCATCCATGCTGAGTAGTTTGTTTCATCTGTTTTAGCCCCACCAACAGCATAGTTTGTTAATGGTAATTTTAAGTTATCAGCAAGTACTTCGACAGCTGTTTTTCCGTTAGAGTAACGGTCATTCCAATATAATTCATCAGAAGGCTTGATATATGCATTAGATGGTGCATCTTCAGAATTAACGATGGCTGTACTAACTGTTTTAGCCCCACCATTATCTGAATAACTATCACCAAAAGCAATCACTTGAGTGTATTTGTTTTTTTTGTATGTTTCCATATGTACAGTTGATGCAGATATACTACTTACTAATGCTGTACCAATAAGTAAAATTGATAAAAAACGTTTTGTGAAATTTTTCATGCAAATTCTCCTTTGTCTAATTCTGTTAAGTCGATAAGTTTATACTTGTGTATAAGCATTAATAATTAAACAATAACATAAAATATTATATGTGTCAAATATTGTAAAAAATTAATGCTAAAAAGTATTTATAAATAAGAAAATATATTTTTGCTATAAAATAATATTTAAAATTAACGCAAGTGATTAGATGAAATTAAAACTACACAAAACCCCCTTAAATTAGGAGGTTTTGCATAAAAAAGTAACAATTAGGTATTCTCACTATTTATGGCAGCATAGTAAGCTTGTGCTAATGTTTTTTCAAGTGCAGCAGGATTTCTAATAGCTTGCGACATACCATTTGTAAGAATATTTGCTTTATCCATACTTGATTGCCAAGAAAACATTCCACCTAAGCATTTTTCAACCACATAAAGTCCCTTGAAGTAAATGGAAAGCAAGTTATCATAAGAGTAGACAAAGTTACCTCTAGAATCCACAATATAAGGTGCTTTAGCTGTATTATCCCACCTTACTTGATAACCATTTTTATTAATAAAACTTTTCCTAAGGTCATCATAAGTCTTTGTATCCGTAGCACCATAACGACCATAAAATGGAATGCCTAATAAGATTTGATAGGAAGGCATACCAGCAGCAATAAGGTTATCAACTTGATTATCAATACTAGTAGTATTATTAAGTGAAAGGCTAGAAGGATAGAGGTTGGACTGATGTCTGGCCGCAGTATCCCCAGTTTCACCAGCAGTAAAATCATAAGCCATTAGATTAAAGTGATTAATGATAGGTGCGATATTGGCGATTTCAACACTATTAATATAAGTGGTTTCACCTGTACCAGCCACACTAATCCAAGCATCATCTCCTAAAACATCACGAAGGGCAGTAAGGAGTAGTGTGAAATTTTCTTTATCTTCTCGTCGAGATTTGATGCCAGAAGCACTGGAACCTGGATATTCCCAGTCAATATCAATACCATCTAGGCCATATTCATCCACCCAGCGTTTGGCTTCCCTAGCAAAGGCATAACGTGAAGAAGGTGTAAGTGCCGCATCTGAGAAGCCATCAGCACCCCAACCACCAATAGCGAGTATAATTTTAATATTAGGATTCTCTAATTTTAAATTAACAAGTTCTTCTAAATAACGGGTGGAATAGACGGTGAAGGTACCATCCGGGTTGATAAGTGCGAAGGCATAGATGGCAAAGTCCAATAAATTGGCATCCACGTTACTGGGATTACCTAAAACATACTCTCCTACAATTGGTGTGGTGACCTCGCAGAATGGATTTGTGCCAGAAGGTTGATTTTGGACACTTTGGATTGTGGTGGGTCTATAGTTACTTTTTAGACCTTCGAAGGTGCTTACAATATTTTGGAGTGTAATATTATTAAGTACAGGAACAGAGAATTGTTCTACCAAAGTTTGATCTGGTGAGATAAGTAAAACTTCAGTATTTGCTTTACGCATATTGTTATGTGTAAGACCGATGATTTTACCTATTCTGCCTTCCCGGTCATCTACAATAGGAAAGGGCATCTGATAATTTCCTAAATGTACAGTAGAATAAAACCAAGCTAAATGTCCACCATTTCGATCCATACATACAGGTAAAACTTCAAGAGAAAGATTTTTTAAGCTAAGCGCATGCTTCATTAATGTAATAATTTCATTTTTACGGTCAGTATTAAATGCAGTTGGGTTGCAAACTAATAGCACCCATTGACCTTTATAGTTATTAATATCTACAAGACCTTGTGTACTAGAAGCTGTAAAAGAGGGAACTTTAGAACCAATTTGTAGAAGACCCATCTAATCACTCCTTAAAAGCATAAGTATTCAATCTTATACTATTCAGGAAAAAGTCGTCCTATGATAGACTAATGATAATAAAAATGGGTCTTGCACAAATAAAAGTTAAATAACATAAGATAAAAATAGCTTTAATAAAATAGGTGATGCATATGAGTGGTTATCAAGCTGGATTTAGTCGTTTGGGAGCGGGTTGTAGCTGTTTAAATACACCACAAGCAGCCATTACATTCGCTACAATTATAGGTCTTTTAATTATCGAGGTATTAGAGAAGGAACAATTAGAAGATGTGGGAAATGTTGTACTTACTATAGGGCAGATATTAGTTACAGCAGCTGAATTCATGTAGGGGATGTATCAAAAAGAAACAAGGAGTTATTGCATTTCGCAATAACTCCTTATTTCTTTGTTTTATATATATTATAAAATCATACCAAGTAGTTTATTACTACGTTCTACGAATTCATACATTGCGTCTGCATTTAAGCTTTGATTTGTAAGAAGAGCAAGGTCATAAAGTTGTTTGCAAACTAAAGTTTTAGTTTCGTCATTTAAATCTTTATGTGCAAGGGCATCTACAAGAGGATGATTTTGATTAAGGACAAGTGTCATCTCTGTTTCTGGTGCACTCATACCCATCATATTGTACATTTTCATCATTTCTTGCATACGTCTGCTTTCTTCTGAAATTAAAATCATAGATGCCACATGGTCAGATTTTAAGTTTTCAACACTTACTTTAAGATTGTCGTTAGCAACTTTTTCTTTGAATAGTGTTGTAAGATTTTCTTCATAGCTCTTATCAGTAGTATCACCTTTTAAAGCATCTGAAATGTTAGAGTCAATACGTTTGAATTTTACTTCTTGATTGCCATATTCAAGATGTGACATAAATGGTGAATCTATAGAATGTTCAAGGTAAACAGCACAAAGATCATTATCCTTGAACATCTTAATGTATTGAGATTGTTGTTCCTTGTTAGAAATATAGAAGACTGTATTTGCGTTTGTATCTTTTACACGTTCAAGATATTCACTAAGAGTCACATAGTCGTCATTAGTTGTTTTGAATAAAATATAGTCTTTCATTTTATCAAAGAACTTACTTTCTTTTAGGCAACCATATTTAATGAATGGTGCAATATCATCCCAGAATTTTTTATAAGTTTCATTTTCTTTTTTAGAAAGAGAAATAAGTTTGTCAGCTACTTTTTTAGTAATATAATCTGCAATCTTAGTTACGAAACCATCATTTTGAAGTAAGCTTCTTGAAACATTAAGTGGTAAATCAGGACAATCAATGATACCTTTTAATAAAAGTAAGAATTCAGGAATAACCTCTTTGATATTTTCAGCTACAAAAACTTGATTGTTGTAAAGTTTAATACGACCCTCAATTGTTTCAAGTTCATGTGAAAGTTTAGGGAAGTAGAGGATTCCTTTTAATCTAAATGGATAATCCATATTAAGGTGAATCCAAAATAGTGGTTCATTAAAGTCTGAGAATGTCTTGCGATAAAAATCTTTATACTCTTCATCTTTACATTCTGAAGGTTGTTTTACATAAAGTGGATGTGAGTCATTAATAGGTGTAGGTTCGTTAGCAGCAGGAGTGGTATCAGCTTTAACCTCACCATTTTCATCTAATTCTACTGGTTCATTAGCTTTTTTCTCAGCTTCAGCTTTTCTTTCAGCTTCTTTTTGAGCATCAATTACATAAATAGGCACAGGCATGAAAGAACAGTATTTTTCAATCGTTTCACGAAGTGTGTAGTAATTTAAGAATGTCTCACTTTCCTCATTGATATGAAGTGTGATAGTTGTACCACGAGAAGTACGTTCTCCTTCAGATAGCTCATAAGTTGTGCCACCATCACAAGTCCATTTCACAGCAGTTCCTGTTTGATATGAAACAGTATCAATATCTACAGTATCAGCTACCATAAACACAGAGTAGAAACCAAGTCCGAAGTGACCAATGATTTGATCTTCGTTCATTTTATCTTTATATTTAGCCAAGAAATCTTCAGCACCAGAGAAAGCAATTTGTGTAATATATTTCTCGATTTCTTCTTCTGTCATACCAATACCATTATCAGCAAAAGTAAGTGTTTTTGCTTCTTTATCTAAAGTTACAACAACTTTAAACTCTTCACCAACAGTATCTGTAGTTTCTCCCATATCACAAAGTTTTTTAAATTTTAAAATGGCATCACAAGCATTTGAAATAACTTCACGTGTAAAAATATCATGGTCTGAGTAGAGCCATTTTTTAATAATAGGGAAAATATTTTCACTATTAATTGATAAATTACCTTGTTTAGACATAAAGGTACCTCCTTAGATGTTTATCTTTTAATGCATCAAGTATAAAATACAAATTTGAAGAAAATATAATGAATATTAAACTATTTTTTAGACTCTAACTTTTTATTAGTATAAGTAAGGCCGCCGATACATAATAAAAAGGCGAAAATGGAAAAAATAGTAATAATGATATGGTGAAGTAAAAAACAACCTGTTAAAAATTGAATAATTGTCATGACAGTGAGAAAAATAAAACTGGTATGAAGCTTTTTGTAATTCATAATATATCTCTCCTTAATAAAATAAAGTGACCTTATACATAAAGCCTGAGCATTGCAGATAGGTCACCTAAAAAATTACATAAAATTATACTTGAATAGAAAGTTTTTCATTTTTTCATCCCATAGTTTATCAGCACTTTGATCTAATGTAAAGGTCTTATATGCTGTTCCTGTGCTACAACTAATTTGATTTTCTTTAAAATGAATATTGAGATAAAATGCAGAAGCCTCTGGGGCTAAAGATGCTGTTTTATTTTGATTTGTACCAAGTACAATCTTAAAGTAAGTTGGTAATTTGGTACCTTGCATTAGTTCGTAGACATTTTTACGTACTTCTCCCCAAGTAAGAAGCTTAGAATAAGTTTCACCATTTAAGGTATCAAAATAATCCATATTGCGTCCACCATCAATAACAAGTTTAAATGCAGCATGAATAATTACTTCTTTTACCTCAAATGAATCAAATAAATCAGATTTTAAAAGTTTTGCCATAAATTCTTTACGATTAGAAATTGGATAAGTTTGCATCAAGTCCCCTCCTTTTAATTAATCATAATATACTTTTTTCATACAAAGACCATGAGCTGGAGCAGTACTACCTGCTTGGGCACGTTCTAAAGCCGCTAATATATCAGGAATTTCTTCTGGTTTTCTCTCACCCAGTCCAATTTCTATAAGTGTTCCTGTTAAAATGCGTACCATATGTTGTAAGAAGCCATCACCTTCATAAATAACCTGTATTTTATTATCGGTTACAGTAAAATCAATACTATAGATTGTACGGATTGTAGATTTGGTCTTAGATTTAAGAGAAGTGAAGCTTTTAAAGTCATGTTTGCCCAAAAGATAAGCACTAGCAGATTTCATAGCGTCTATATTAAGTGGTGTTTGTACATGATAAGCATATTTTAGTGTAAAAGGATCTGCAAATTTATTATTATCAATTGTATAAGCATAACATTTTTTCACTACATTATAACGGGAATGAAAACGTGGTGAAGCAATACTAAGGCCTACAATGGCAATATCATTTGGCAAATAAGTTGCTAAGTAATCTGAAATTTCTTCTAGAGAAATAGAACGTTCGCTAAAAAAGTTACAAGTTTGTCCATGTGCATGTACACCAGCATCTGTACGACCAGAGCCAATAATTTGAATATCTTCTTCAAAGAGTCTTGAAAGTACAGCTTCTATCTTTCCTTGAATTGTTTTTTCTGGATGTTTACTTTGACGCTGAAAACCATTGTATTTTGAGCCATCATAGGCAAGTGTTAATTTATAATTAATCATGTGTAAACCTTTCTTTTAATTTTCATAAAGATAAAATATTAAATTTTCCTAATGATTTCACACCATAAAATGAATGAATAAATAAAATTATAGATGTGAAAGCTATACATGTATGGTGTGGATTATATCTAGTATAGGTGTAGACACATCATACAATTAGACATAATGTGTATGCATTTAGTATAACATAAGTTATCTTAATAAGCACGAAACTTCCATAGAAGTATTAGTAAAAGCATAAACATAAAGTGGGAAAAATATACAGATATTCAAAAATGAACATTATCTAATTTATTTAAAAAAATGTTCGGTAAAATACTTGACCTAAATGTAGCGTTTAGGTTATCATAAAAAAGTAGACGAGACGTTTTGAAAACAAATGTCTAGTATAAAAAGCATTTAAGTACTTAAAGAAGACAACATAAATATACTGAACTTTATGGAGGGTACAATGAAATTTTTTAAGTTGGAAGAAAATCATACAACTGTGAAACGTGAAATAGCAGCAGGGATTACAACATTTATGACAATGGCATATATACTAGCTGTTAATCCGAATATTTTAAGTGAAGCAGGTATGAATCAACATGGCGTATTTGTAGCAACAGTATTATCAGCTGTTATAGGATGTGTTGTAATGGGACTATGTGCTAATTATCCCTTTGCCTTAGCACCGGGCATGGGACTTAATGCATTCTTTACATATACAGTTGTGTTAAACTGGGGTTATTCTTGGAAGTTTGCACTAGCAGCAGTGTTTGCTGAAGGCTTAATTTTCATTTTATTAACAGCATGTAATGTACGTGAAGCATTATTTAATGCCATTCCAGGATGTATGAAAGCCTCAGTAAGTGCGGGTATTGGATTATTTATTGCATTTATTGGCTTTAAAGGAGCAGGGATTGTAGTAGGTAATGAAAGTAATTTAGTTGGTCTGGGAAATATGTTAACACCTCAAGCAGTACTTTGTATGGTAGGTGTCATTTTAACTGTAGTTTTAATGAAAAGAAATGTTAGAGGGGCTATGCTCATAGGTATTCTTATAACATGGTTACTTGGAATAGGTGCACAATTTATTGGATGGTATCAAGTAGATGTGGCAAAAGGTGCATATTCATTATTACCAAACTTTAGTGGACAAAACAGTTTATTTGATGGATTTAAAGAAGTAGCATTCCAGTTCCCAGCCGCATCAGAAATTTTTGGCAGTGCAGAAAGTATCTTTACATTTATAATTGTTATTTTCTCTTTCTTATTTGTTGATATATTTGACACATTAGGAACACTTATGGGGGTAGCAGAAAAAGCAAATTATCTTGATGAGCAAGGACGATTACCACGTATCAAACAAGCATTTTTTGCAGATGCAATTGGGACAACAGCAGGCGCTCTTCTTGGAACTTCTACAGTTACAACTTTTGTAGAAAGTTCAGCTGGTGTTATGGAAGGTGGGCGTACAGGCCTTACAGCAATCTCAACAGGTGCATGTTTCTTTTTAGCATTATTCTTTGCACCAATTTTTATGGCCATTCCAGCATTTGCTACAGCACCGGCTCTTATTGTAGTAGGTGTACTTATGCTTGATAGCATTGTAAAAGTAGATTTCTCAGATATAACAGAAGCAGTACCAGCATTTTTTACAGTAACGATGATGGC
>JAZKZQ010000194.1:0-8446 GCA_045612745.1 Cellulosilyticum sp.
CTATGTTTACTTTTCCCAGTAGCAGCACCACTCTTTTTAAGTTTCTTTGTAGGTGTTGTTATTAGAGAAGTGGGATTAGAAAAGTATGTTAAACTTATTGAAAATGGGTTTTTATACGGCGGCACCTTTTTCTTAGGATTACTTTTAGGGGTACTTTGTGAAGCAAGTACACTTTTAAATCCTAAAGTACTTATTTTACTTATATTAGGTATGATTGCTTTACTTCTTTCTGCGATTGGTGGCATTATAGGAGGTTATATTGTTTACTGGGTAAGCAATAAGAACTTCAATCCTACAATTGGTATAGCAGGTGTTTCTTGTGTACCTTCTACGGCTAAAATAGCTCAAAAAGAAGTAAGCAAGGTAAATAAAATGAGTTTTATTCTTCAATATGCTATGGGAGCTAATATTTGTGGTGTTATAACGAGTGCTATCCTAACAGGTATTTATGTAACTGTTATTCCTTTAATGTGAGTACACTTAGTTTAGTATAATATTATTTTGAAAAGAACCTATCATGAATGAAATTTATTATATACCTGACTAATAGAGAGGAGGAGACTATGGAAAAGTGTATTTGTTCAAAATATGCTCATCCATAAAGTTTCTTTGAAGTTAGAAAAAAATTATTAATTATATGTATGGAGGTACAATATGAGATATTATATATGTAAACACTGTGGTAATATTATTGAATTTGCTAAGGCATCTGGTGTTCCAGTAATGTGTTGTGGCCAGAAAATGGAAGAACTAGTACCTGGCACTTCAGACGGTGCAGTAGAAAAACATGTACCAGTTATTACAATAGAAGGAAATAATGTTATGGTTGCAGTAGGTTCTGTAGAACATCCAATGGTAGAAAATCATTATATTGAATGGATTGTATTAGAAACTAAAAAAGGTAGCCAGAAAGTAAATCTTTCTTACACAGAAGCACCTAAAGCAAACTTTTTATTAACTGATGGAGATGCAGTTGTAGCTGCTTATGCATATTGTAATCTTCATAGTTTATGGAAATCAAACTAAAATAAAATCAAGGACCAGGCGTAATCTATTTACATCTGGTCTTTTGCTTTAACCATAAGGAGGAATATAGGATGATTAATGCAAGAAAAGCAGTTATGATTGGATGTGGGTTTGTAGGTTCTGCATCAGTATTTAGTTTAATGCAAAGTGGATTATTTTCTGAAATTGTAATGATTGATGCGGATAAGGCTAAGGCAGAAGGTGAAGCATTAGATATTAGTCATGGTATACCTTTTGCACAACATATGAAGATATATGCAGGAGATTATGATGATATTTCCGATGCGGCTATCGTTATTATTACAGCTGGTGCAAATCAAAAACCAAATGAAACAAGGCTTGATTTGGTACATAAAAACGTTGCTATATTTAAGAATATTATTCCGGAAATTTCTAAAAGAAATTTTCAGGGCATATTGTTAGTAGTAGCTAATCCAGTGGATATATTAACTTTTGTTGCTCAGAAATTATCTGGCTTACCAGAAAATCGTGTAATTGGTTCTGGAACTGTTCTAGATACTGCAAGGCTAAAATATCAGTTAAGTGAACATTTACAAGTAGACAGTAAAAGTATTCATGCATTTATAATAGGAGAACATGGAGATAGTGAGATGGCTGTTTGGAGTAGTGCAAATGTATCCGGCATACCACTTAATGATTTCTGTGAGATGAGAGGTCATTATCAGCATGACAGAGCTACTAAGGAAATTGCTGAAAAAGTTAAGAATAGTGCTTATGAAATTATTTCAAAAAAATATGCAACTTATTATGGTGTAGCAATGACAGTTAGACGCATATGTGAGGTAATTATGCGTGATGAAAAATCAATTTTGCCAGTATCTACAATGATGCATGGAGAGCATGGTATTGATAATGTGGTACTGAGTATGCCATGTATTATTGGTAGGGAAGGCATAGAAACAAAAGTACCAATATCACTTAATGAGGAAGAACAGGAAAAATTAGTGCAGTCGGCAAAAGTATTGAGAGAAATTATTAATCAGATATAATACGTATTATAAAAGAGTATAATTGACATATTTTGGTGGCATACATATAATATGTAGGATATGTGGTGAGTACTGATAAGATGTACAAAGTAATTGGTGTATCGTTCATCACTAGAAATTAAAAACTTATATGAGGTGTATTATGATTTTAGATCGCATTGAAAATTTAGGGCAATATACTTGTATGGCAACCTATAGAGAGCAAATAGAAGAGTTTATCAAGCTTTGCAAAGAAACAAAACTTGAAAGAGGGAAATATGATATTGTAGGTGATGACTTATTTGCTTTGGTACAGACTTATGAAACGAGAGAATGTGAAGAAGGTAAAATGGAATCTCACAAAAAATATATTGATCTACAATATGTAGAAAAGGGTAGTGAACTTATGCACTGGTCACCAGTAGAGGGATTAGAAGTAGAGGAAGTATATGAGGCAGATAAAGATGTAATGTTTTACAAGAAACAAAAAGCGTATGCAGAGATTCCACTTAAAGAAGGGCTGTTTGTTTGTTTCTTTCCTGAGGATGCTCATATGTTAGGCGCTATGTATGAAACAAAACAAGAAATTGATAAAATTGTGTTTAAAATAAGAGTAAAATAAATATTAAATAAAAGTCAGTGTATAGGGTATCTAGGTGTTTTTTGTAAAAGAATTGAAAAACTATTTAAATTGTAATATAATGGAAGAATGTCAACAAATATTAAAATATTTATAGGATTCCAAAGAATAGAGGAGCAATAACGTGTCAAAAAATACATTGTTACTTGAAACATTAAAATCAGCACAAAGAATTGAAATTCTAGGAGATAATATATATGTACATGAGGTAGAATATTATCGACCACATGGTGCAGATGCCTTATATGTACAAATAGATGATAGTACAGTTAATTCAAAAAAATATTCTAAGGTTATATTGTCAGTTTATGCTAGTACAGGTCGTTATGAAAGTGTCGTTAATGTAGAAAATGTACCAGGAGTTATATGTCTTCTGCATTTAACAGGAATTAAGTTAGAGAAAAAAGAACTTAGGGAGATTAAACGAGTAGAATGTGTAAGAGAGGTCAATACTACGGTTAATCATAAGCTGCAAAATGTAATACTGAAAAATATATCATTAGGTGGTGTTTGCTTTCAAACAGATGTACCCCTTATTGGTAAAAATGGGCATATTCATTTAACCACATTAAAGAATGAAAATTTAGATTTAGAGTTTGGAATTGTAAAAGAACGTTATAATGAAGAACGTAGTACATTTACATACCATTGTGAATTTAACGCATATCCGAGAAGTGTTGAGATGATACTGGAAAGAGAAGTTGTAGGATTGCAATTGCAACAAATTAAATGTAATAAATAATTTGAAATTTTTAAATATATAAATTTCATTGCAAAGCTTTACTTTTTATACTATATAGTATATAGTTGTACTCAGCTAACAATTAAATAAAGAGTAGATAGAGGTTGCGATTACTAAGAGTATATTTGCAGAGGTAAGCACGTTGAAGCAAATAGAAAGGAGAAATCGCCGAAACCTATGGTTTATGCTTTAAGATCATAGTGTTGGGGTTATATAAAATATATATAACACTGTCACAAACTTAGTTTGTGGAGGGCTATCACACAGGAATGAATTTTAAGTAAAATGAATTAGGTTAAAACTATGTTTTATGATGCTTTTTAAAGGAAAGTCTTGAGTGATATGCTCAAGACTTTTTTTTGTTAGACAAAAACAGAATGGAGACATACAGATGGATGCAATTAATGTGGGAATTCTTTCAATTATTCCTCCGATTATCGCGATTGTATTAGCACTTATAACAAAAGAAGTTATCTCGGCGCTAATTGTAGGGATTTTTTCAGGAACTCTTATTTATGCTTTTAGCACAGGAGGAGGTATCGTAAAAGCGGTTGATGTAACCTTTGCTTTAATGGGAGAAAAACTTGGTGATAATGCCTCAATCATTTTATTTTTAGGATTTTTAGGAGCACTTGTTGCTGTTATTACCATGGCAGGTGGTTCAAGAGCTTATGGTGAGTGGGCTAGTAATAAGATTAAATCTAAGAAAGCAGCGCAATTAGGTACATCAGCTTTAGGATCATTAATATTTATCGATGATTACTTTAATTGTCTGACAATTGGAGCGGTTATGAGACCTGTAACCGATAAGTATAAGGTATCTCGTGCCAAACTTGCTTATATTATTGATGCTACAGCAGCACCAATTTGTATTATAGCACCTATCTCATCATGGGCAGCTTCAGTTATTTCTCAAATGAGTGGTTTGGATGTCAATGGTACACCAATTAATGGAATGGAAACATTTATGGCTACAATTCCATTTAACCTTTATGCTATTTTAACCCTGGTAATGGTAATTGTACTTTGTGTGACAAATATTGAATTTGGGCCAATGGCAAAATTTGAAGAAGAAGCTAGAAATAATAGATGTGGTTTAACTGCTGGAACAGAGCAAGAAGCGAATGATGAATTTGCAAATATGAAAATTTCATCTAAAGGCCGTGTATTTGATTTACTAATTCCTATTATCACATTAATTATCTTAGCTGTTTTAGCTATGCTTTATATTGGTGGATACTTCGAAGGTGGGATGACACTTGCAGAAGGATTTGGAAATACAGATGCAGGTCCAGCACTTGCAATGGCTGGTTTTGGTGCATTACTTGTAGCATTTGTTTTATTTATACCACGTAAAATAATTTCTTTTAAAGACTTTATGGATGGTATTAGTATGGGTGTAAAATCAATGGTGGGTGCTTTTATTATTTTAACACTTGCATGGACAATTAGTGGTGTATGCCGTGATCTTCTGAACACGGGTGAATATGTGGGTAGTTTAGTAGCGGCATCTCATATACCAGCACAGCTTATTCCTGCTGTTATTTTCCTAGTGGCTGGTGGGCTCGCTTTTGCAATGGGAACATCATGGGGGACGTTTGGTATTTTAATTCCTATTGTTGTCATGATTTGTAGTGCTATAGCACCGGAACTTGTAACAGTTTCTCTAGCTGCAACACTTGCAGGAGCTGTATTTGGAGATCACTGTTCACCAATTTCAGATACAACAATTCTTTCCTCAACAGGAGCAGGTTGTAAACATATTGATCACGTTGCATCGCAAATTCCATATACTTTAGTAGTAGCGGGATGTTGCTTGGTGGGATATATTATTGCTGGATTTACCAATAATATAGGCCTAACATTAGGTGGTTCAATTTTACTATTAGGTATTATTTTATTTGTGATGAGTAGAAGAAATGTGAATAATAAACAATAATAATCAACAAGATTGGAAAAGAGATGTTTAGATGATGAATCTGAGCATCTTTTTTAAGTAATAAAATCTGGGTTATTTATGTAATGTTAGCTAATTTATTGTGTAATTTATGGGAGGGCTAAGGTACTTATATAGATTAAAGGCATAAATAATAGAGAAAATGACAAAATAAACATAATTGACAGAGAAAAACTGAAATAAAGGATGACAACTATGAAGAAAAAAGAAATAACATCCCCTCAAAAATTAAAACGTGAGCTTGGATTGGGGGCAGCAACAGCTATTGTTGTAGGAAATATGATGGGCTCAGGAGTCTTTACTTCGCCTCAGACATTGGCGCAAGTAGCCAATCCTTATACCAATATATTAGCTTGGATTATTACTGGGATTGGATCTGTGATGCTAGCCCTTTGTTTTGCTAATTTAGGGACACTTTATCCAGAGACTGGTGGACCAATTGTATATGCAGAAAAGGCATATGGTAAATTTATGGCCTTTTTAGTTGCGTGGACATTTTGGATTGGCTCATGGATTGGTAATGCAGCTATTATTACAGCAGTTATTCGTTATATCACAGTGTTTATACCGAGTATTGCTGATAATAATGTAGTTTCATTTTTAATCTCATCAGCACTCTTATGGACTTTTACTATTATTAATTGTATGGGTGTAAAAAATGCAGGTTACATTGGAATTATAAGTACAGTTTTAAAATTAGCTGTTATTGTTGTATTTGTAATTGTTGCTATTATTGGATTTGATCCAGTATATTTAAATACCTATTCTTCTGAATCGGTTAGAGGAATGGGAAGTTTGCCAGCAGCTATGGCCGTAACCTTATGGTCCTTTTTAGGATTAGAAAGTGCTTCAATTTCTGGTGGTGAAATAAAAAATCCAGAGGTAAATATTAAAAAAAGTACATTCTTAGGAACAGCTTTTGTGTCTGTGATATATTTAGGTATTGCTATACTTTCTATGGGAAGTTTACCACAAGCAGAATTAGCATCTTCAAGTGCGCCACTGGCTACAATTATTAATCACATTACAGGTGCCACTTGGGGTGGAAACTTTATAGCATTAGGGATTATTATTTCCGCCACAGGAGCTCTTTCGGGTTGGGTTTTAACAACAGCTAGATTATCTTTTGCAGCGGGTAAAGATGGTCTGTTTCCAGAATTTTTTGCTAGAGTAAATCCTAAGTTTCAAACGCCTTTAGTTTCACTCATTATAACAGGAGTTTGTACAAATTTAATTTTAATTTTAAACTATGTTTCTAGTTTAACCTCTGCCTTTGATTTTATGGTTAATTTAGCTACACTTTCGTTTATTCCAGCATATGCTTTAACAGCAGGTGCTGAAATTATACTTACTTTGAAAAAAGGTCCTATTAATATTAGAAGTTTTATTTGGAAGAACTTACGTTCTTTATTAGCTTTTGCTTACGCAATTTATATTATTTATGCTTCTGGTGCAGAATCTGCTATGTGGATATTTATTTTAATGTTTGTAGGTATTCCTTTCTATATTTATCAACAGGTAAAAACTGGTCAATCAGCTACAAACTATAGGTAAACATATGTTTGGTGCATAGAAATCATCTGAAATGGTAAATACTAAGTGAAAAGAAGTACAGTGTAGAAAGGAGCTCTACATGAAGGCAGGAAAAGCTAAAAGTTATTCAGATGTTTTAAATGAACGCTTTATTCATGTGTTAGAACAGATTTTACGACAAAAAGAACATCAATCATAGATTAAAAGAACAGTATTTCATCTATTGAAGAAATACTGTTCTTTTATATGAAGCTTAGGAAATTACAATGTTGCATGCATAACTATGCTATAATAAGGAAGCTTTTCGTATAAGCTATGAGTTTAATATACATAATTATAAATAAAGTTAAGAGGATTAATAATGAAAGAAAAACACTATGAAGTTACATGGTATGATAAAAAAGAAAACTTATTAAATGAAGAAACAATACAACAGATGAAGAGCTATATACAGACATTGAGTAAAACTATTGATGCCGAGTTCACATTAAAAGATGTAATACAGGGACAAATGATATTTGATGTTAGGGCAGATGAGAATCTCAACCTTAACAAAGCTTTGCGTATACTAGAAAAGAAAATGTCAAAGAAAATAGGACATATAGTGGATATACGCATTATTAGTTTTCCAGATGAGAATATGCAAAAAGGCGGACGTATCCTAAGGCTTATTAAGGATATTTGTGATGTAGGTTATTATGATTTGCAAGAGTTTTTTGGTGGTGACCTAAAAGCATTTAAAGCATACTTACAGCAAAGAAAATTAGGGATCATTGAATATGGTGAACGTATTTTTTTAGTGGATATAGAAGGTATTAAGCATAGAATTAATTTAAACTGCTTTGAGTGTACTAAAAAGCATCCATATGGATGTTGCTGTGGGAGTCCTTGTGATATGAGTAAGCGAAATAAGTTGTGTTTTGATGTACATGAGGCAGCTATAGCAGAAGAAGTAAAGAAGATAGATTCAGCAAGTTATAATATTATTAAGCAAACAGGTGGATTTGTTTTCTTTGATGGACATATTAATGAATGTAATGGGCATTGTGCTTTATTGGTATGTCATGAAGGGAGCTACAAATGTATTTCACACAAATACGCTTTGGAACATCAGATATCAATTTATGAGATTTGTCCGTTGTCATGCTTAATGTATCCTTTGGAAATAATGACATTATTTACAGATAAACAAAAACGCATTATGTATATAACAAGTGCTGTAGAAGAAGATTTTGCCACTACCTATGGACGATGGGGAAGTTATAAGGAGTTAGATGTAGAACTTAGGTGTATCAATGAAAAGTTAGCTGATGATACTTTTAAAAAGGAAGATTATAAACCAATTTATGAAGTAAATAAAGGACTTTTGACACATGAATTTGGTGAAGCAGTATATGAAGGAATTATGACACTTTGTAATGGGGATGCAGGATGTGAGTAGTTAACTTGCAAAATTATTAAATCAGTATTTAGATGATATGTCTTTGTATAAC
This sequence comes from Cellulosilyticum sp., assembly GCA_045612745.1. GTDB lineage: Bacteria > Bacillota > Clostridia > Lachnospirales > Cellulosilyticaceae > Cellulosilyticum. The sequence continues at coordinate 8,381 of JAZKZQ010000194.1, forward strand.
CAAACAAAAAGTAAAGTATAAATTGATAAAAATAAATAGGAATACGGAATAACATAAAGAAGGTAT
>JAZKZQ010000195.1:0-1792 GCA_045612745.1 Cellulosilyticum sp.
GTATGTCCTTAATAAAGTAAGAAATTTGAGTCATAAATAAATCACCAAGTTAGTTTATATATGAAAAACATAAAAAATGCAACCTAAAGTTATAGAAAACATTTAAGTTGCGATAAACGTGGCGTTAGCCACTTTCTTGTATGTAATTTTTTGGATTTGAAAGATTATGTCTAGAGAAAAGTACAATTCAATTATAAAGATATAAGAAGGATAAGGTATGGAATATACAGATGAAATAAAAGTGTATAAGAGTAATGTTAACATCAAATAAATAAATAGACTAAATAAAAAGAATATTATAAAATTAAGTAGACCTATGCAATTAATAACTATAGATCTCACGTTTATAAATTTTAGTTATTTGTGATTTTTAGTAATGAGACACTATATAGTTTTCATAGTTATGTAATTTTAATAGTCTGCACTCTTATTACTATGAAAGTAGTGGGAGAAACTACTTTATGTTTATGAATAAGTCTAATTTATAGATAGTTTCTCTATAGTTAAATTCAAGTACGATTAGGGGGAGATTTATGCTAGGATGGAATTCAAAGCAATATTTAAAATTTGAAAAGGAACGTACACAGCCAGCGATAGATTTGGTTAATCGCATAGAGTATGCAAATCCTAAAAAATAATTGATATTGGTTGTGGACCAGGAAATAGTACTAAGGTATTAGCAGAGAAATTTCCTGATGCATATATTTTAGGCATTGATAGTTCAGAAAACATGCTTGAACAAGCAAGAAAGAACTATCCTCAATTAGATTTTAAAATGGGGGATGTATCTAAATGTTTAATAGAACTAGGAAATGATTTTGATATTGTATTTTCTAATGCATGTATTCAATGGGTAGAAAATCATCATGAAATCTTAAAGAATATGATGAATATGTTAAAACCTCAGGGAATATTAGCTGTACAAATACCAATGAATTTTGAAGAACCTATACATAAAATAATTAATCAACTAGTTGATAGCGATAAATGGAGGAGATATTTTCCTACAAAGAGAGTGATTTATAATCTGGAGCAAAGTGAGTACTTTGATATATTATCTGAGCTTGCTTATGAATTTACTATGTGGGAAACAAATTATTTTAATAGACTTGATTCACATAGTGCAATTATTGATTGGTGCCGTGGAACAGGTCTTAAACCTTATCTAGACGCACTATCAGAAGAAGAAAAATTACTTTTTGAGCAAGATATTTATAATCAGGTAGTAGGGTGTTATCCTTTACAAAAAAATGGCCAAGCGATTTATAAGCAACCACGATTCTTTTTTGTAGCAAGAGCATAGCAGAATAATAAATTTAAAAAAAGGTATTGACGTTTAGGCTCAGATAGTGTAATATTATACAAGTCGCAAGGAACACAAGCGACAAACAAAAGATTACTTTAAGTAATCTAATACATTGTACTTTGAAAAACAAATACTACAAATGATAGATTTTAGTAAATCATGTTTTACATGATTTGCGCCTAACGATAAAATGTACAGCGTAGAAATACGCAAAGTGTGTTCACGTAAACGCACTATAAATACAATTTGTCAGGGTGTAAAATCTACAATTTAACCGATATAAATATTCTTGAATTACTAGAAATAGTAATTAACAAGGCACCGTCATAGAAATATGACAGACCAAATAGGTCAAGCTACTAAGAGCGTAGAGTGAATGCCTTGGCACCGAGAGCCGATGAAGGACGTGATAAGCTGCGAAAAGCTACGGGGAGTTGCAAATAAACTGTGATCCGTAGATATCCGAATGGGGAAACCTGGCAGAGC
>JAZKZQ010000196.1:0-7696 GCA_045612745.1 Cellulosilyticum sp.
CATAAAATGTGAAAATAATATATAATAGATTTAAAGAGGGGGAGATATTTATGAAAAATTTAAAACTAGGGTTCAAATTTTTTATAATTTTTATTAGTGCATCTTTAATTCCTATGATACTTTTGAATATACTGGATATAAGTACAGGTAAAGAAGTGATGAGAGCAATACAAAGTCATGTTTTACAGGAGAAACTAGTAGGCGATCTTTACTCTATAGAGATGTATATTGAGAATGAGCTAGGTAATCTAAAGATATCTGAAGGAAAATTATATGGAGAAAATGGTAATTTAATAAGTGAAGATGAAGCATTACTGGATGAAATATCTGAAAATTTGGGGATAGTGGCAACAGTTTTTACAAAGGATGATACTGGTTATTGTAGACAATTAACAAGTGTAATAGATGAGGAAACAGGGGAAAGGCTTATAAATACATATTTAGCAGAAGATTCACCAGTATATGATTGTATCACCAAAAGTGAGGAGTACATAGGTGTTACAGATATTCAAGGGACAAGCTATACTACAGCCTATAGATCTATTGTAGGACAAGATGGAGAGAATATAGGTATTCTCTTTGTAGGTGTTTCAATGAACGAATCAAATGTATTGCTAAATTCAGAGTTAGATACATTAGCTGGGCGAATGTGGATGATTTCAGTCTTTATGTGGATCATTGGTTTGGTTACCATGCGTATGATTAGTGCAACTATAATAAAACCAGTTAGAAGCATTGACAATGAAAGTAATAGAGTAGCTAAACTTAATTTAACACAACCTATAGAAGCACATCTCATGGAAAGAAAAGATGAGGTTGGTGAATTAGCACGATCTATAGAAAGTATTCAAGAAAATCTAAGGATGGTTATTAGTTCTTCCGAGGAAATCTCACAAAAGGTGTCAAAGACCTCAACAGAATTGGCTAGTACCTGTGCAGAAGCATCACAGGTGACAGAAGAGATGGCACACACCATACAAGAAGTGGCGCAAGGTGCTACAGAACAAGCCCAAAATACATCAAGTTGCATGCAACAATTAGAGCATTTAGGACAGCTCATAGATGAAGAACAAATACATATTACTGCCCTTGATAAAACTTCAAATCATGTAGCGGCATTAGCTGATGAAGGAAGTGCAATATTAGAACACGTAGTGAATATAATTAATAATAGCAATGAAGCTGCTGCTAAAGTTTGTATGAATATGCAAAAAACAGATCAAAGTGCAAAACAAATTAGTGAGGCTAGTAATGTGATTGCATCTATCGCCAAACAAACAAATCTACTTGCACTCAATGCATCCATAGAGGCAGCAAGAGCAGGAGAACATGGAAAGGGATTTGCCGTTGTAGCAGAAGCTATACGAAGCCTTGCAGAGCAGTCGGCACATTCCACTAAAATGATTGATGAGCAAATCATGACCTTACAAAAAGATGTTCAGGCTGTAGTTGAAGTAACGGGCGAAGTAAGGGGAATGTTAGAGGAGCAAAATGAAGGTATTAAACTTACAAAAAGTAAGTATTTAGATATTACTAAAGCTATTGAAGATATAAAAGTAATGTCAGATAGGTTAGCACAATCAAGTCTTATCATGACACAAGAAAAAAATGCAGTCTCAGGTAATGTGGAAGCACTATCAGCTGTAGCACAAGAAAATGCAGCAGCAGCAGAAGAGTCATCAGCTTGTATTGAGGAACAAAGTGCAGCTCTTCATGATATGCATACTTCAAGTAATATATTAGCAGAGATGGCAGAAGAGTTACATAAGTTATTATTAAAATTCCAAATTAGATAGTTTAATATTTGTTAAGTCAAGGGTATTATATAAATTTTGAAGGGCCACTTTGGATAGGAAGAGGCATCATATTTATTATTACATTAGGGGTATTTATGTTTTCTTTAAAACACATAAAGCAGTATTTAGAACAGCAATAAGATAAAAAAGATAAATTATAAAATAATAGTATAAAGGTGAAGGATATGAAACCATATGAGGTAGTTGCAGCAATTATTACTTACGGAGACCGTATACTGTGTATGCAGAGAAATAAGGGGAAATATGATTATATTTCTTATAAATATGAATTTCCAGGAGGAAAGATTGAAGCAGGTGAAACACAGATGGCTGCTTTAGAGAGGGAATTGTGGGAAGAAATGGCACTGTCAGTAAGCATAAAAGCAGAAGGTCACTTTATGACAGTAGAGCACACTTATCCAGATTTTACTGTTAAGATGCATAGCTATATTTGTAAGGTTGATACACCTGAGTTTATAAGAAAAGAACATGTAGACCATAAATGGCTTAAGGTAGAAGAACTTATGTCATTAGATTGGGCACCGGCAGATATTCCTATGGTAGAGAAGTTACAAAGAGAAGCTAAAATCTAGATATGAAGAGGATATAACACAAAGTAGTAAAAAGAGCTGTTGCAATGCAACAGCTCTTTTTACCATAAAAAAATTTGGTATGGAAGTTCTTCTACTTTAACATGATTTTTAATAGTTTATATGATAAATGAAAGTATAATATGGAGAAAACATCATGACGAATTATATTTTATATAATATTATTTATGTTCTGAAAACATAAATAAGTAGTGTGGTATAAAGGAGTAAATAATCAAGGAAATAATAAGGGGGAATAAAATGTCACAAGTTTTTAATGTAAAAGAAGGTGCAGTTTTAAGCTGTAGTTTGGGAAGTTGTACAAGTAAATTACAAGTACCTATAAGTCATGGCGCTAGTGTACAAGGACAAAATGAAGCAACTATTTCAGACAGTAAAGGTGGTGTAAATATTATGACGTTTGGGACATGTTGTAGGGTGAGTCCTCCAGTGCCATGTACGCCAGCTACTGTATTACAATGGTTACTTGGAAAAAAGGATTATATGCTAGGAGAAGAGATGGCACTTTTAAATACCTGTATTATCCCATGTGTAAATGGTGGCATTATTAAAATAGAACAATCAGGACAAGTAGAGTAGGAGGAACCAATGAGTGCAATAACATATTTGCAATTACGAACCAATTTAGAGATTATACAAGAAATAAAAAGTTTTAAAATGGTACAACATATTAATGAGCATGTGACTTGTGAATTAGTGGGCATTATCAATGAAAAGTATAAGGATGATTATATTAAAGAAGCAGATAGTGAAAGTCAAATAGAGGTTTTTGTAGAAGGGGAGAAAAAGGTTACTTTATTTCAAGGCATTGCAAGGCAACTAGAAATACAGTTTATAGGCGGTATTTATTATATAAATATCAAAGGAGTTTCTAATTCTTTTAAGCTAGATACGAAGAAACGCTATCGTTCTTTTCAAGACAAAGCAATGACTTATGAAGCCTTGCTTCAAGAAGTAACAAGAGCTTATGCAGGAGGGGATGTCATTGATACAGCTTCTAAGAATGAAAAGATTCAAAAGCCTATTGTGCAATACGATGAGACAGACTGGGAGTTCCTAAAAAGGTTAGTTTCAAGATTTCATATGGGTATATTGCCTATGGCATATTTTGAAGGGCCTAAAGTAATATTTGGTACATATGAGGGTGTGGAGCGAGGCAAGATTGAGCAGTATGAGTATACCATTCAAAAAGACTTAGGGCGTTATGCTTATTCTAATGCCAATGGTTATGAAAAGTTAGGAGAAGTAGATGCCATGACTTTTTATATTGAGACCACAGAGAACTATGATATAGGTGATAGTGTCATGTATCAGAGAATTAAACTGTTTATTAAAAGTAAAGAAGTTCAGTTAGTGGAGGGCATTTTACGATTTAAGTATGGCCTTTCTACTAAAGAGGGTTTCGGACAAGATAAGATATTTAATACGGCCATTGTAGGGGCATCTATAAAGGGTAAAGTGTTAGAAGTTGTAAGAGATAAAATTAAGGTGCATTTAGAAATAGATGAAAAGCAAGATGTAGGCAAGGCATGGGAATTTCCTTATACAACGATGTATACAGCAGAAGGCAATAGTGGATGGTATTGCATGCCAGAACAGGGAGATACGATTTATATTTATTTTCCTACGCATGAGGAAGGAGAAGGGGTAGGTATGAATGCCCTTAGAATTGGCAACAAGGGCACTGATAAAACCCAAGACCCTCAGGTGAAATACTTTAGAACTAAAGATGGTAAAGAACTTAAATTTTCACCTGAAGAAATCATCATTACCTGTGTAAATGGCATGAATCAAGAAACAGGAGAGCCACAAGTTATTTATATACGCCTTAATCAAGATTCAGGGATTGAGTTAATAAGTAGTGAACCTATTACTTTAAAAAGTATGAAAGGTATAGGGTTAGAAGCTGAAGAGAGTATTAAGCTTCTGGCAAAAGAAGCCATCACATTAAAGTGTAAACAAAGTGAGATTCGCATCGACCAAATGGTGGATATATGTGGACCAGATGTGAAAATAAATTAAATAGGGGGACTATATGGAATACTTTTTAATGAAAATGGATGAACGTCTTACAAACCCTATTAAATTAAAGTTTACTGAGAATCAGCTTAAAAGTAAGGAGCCCTTTGTAATCTACGGCGATTATAATGAGCGAACAAATTTCGGGGATTATTTTTATATGAAGCAGTTATTTGATTATTATTTTTGTGCATCAGATGTGCTGAAAGAGCTTTTAGACATTTATGCTGATAAATTAGAAGCTGTTCCTTTTTTTATTACAAACCAAGAAAAGACGCAGCAGCGTGTTTATTGGAAGATAGATATTGCAGAAGAAAAAGACGTCATCTGCGATGCATCTAAAGGTTATCAAAGCTTAACTTTATGGCAAGAACGTATAAAGCAACGTTATATTTTTCGAGTAACTTTTGAAAAACAGCAATATCTCATTGTTTCTTTGCATTTAGCAGAAAATATATTGCGTAAAAATTTGTATGGGATACAGTTTATTCCCGTTAAACTAAAATAGGAGGGGCTATGGAACAGGGTATTATCACCTATGAAAATTTAAAAATTGAAATACCGCTAGATATAAATAGAGTAACTGATTTAAAAATAAAACAAAGTTTAAATAATCATGGCAAAGCTTATATCAAAGCTCTAATCAATACGGAAAATGCTATAGACAATATATCTAGAATAAGTCTTCAAGACAATATAAAGATTAAATTTAAAGGGGCAGAAAAAGAAGAAATACTTTTCTCAGGGATAATTACTAATATTGAAATAACCCATAAGGGAGACGTTTATAGCGCTGAAATAGAAGCTTATACATATTCGTTTTTAATGGATTTAAAACTCAAAAGTAGAAGCTTTCAAAATAAGGAAAATTTATATGGAAACATTATAAAACAGGTTATGGCAGATTATTCAGGAAGTGTATTAGATCAGGCGACTAAAGACAGAACTCAGAATATGTCCATTATACAATATGAAGAAACGGACTGGAGCTTTATAAAACGCATAGCATCTCATGTAGGCGCTGTAGTATATCCTTTTGCAAAGGGAGATAAACCACAGCTTTATATAGGCATTCCTGTGGGAACAACTTATAAAGAAGAGATGTATGATTATAAGATTCACCGAGATATAGAAGCTTATTTGAAGTTTAGAAGTAATGCAGGAGAAGCTTACGATATAGATTTTGTAACTTATGAAATTGAGAGTTTATATAACTATGAAATAGGCGATAAGGTAGTATATAAAAAGTTAACCTTTACAGTTATTAAAAAGGTTTCAGAACTTATAAAGGGCAGAGTGATTCATCGCTATAGTTTTAAAAGAGAAGTAAGTATTAAGCAAGCAAAAATTTATAATGAGAAACTACAAGGTGTGCAAATAGAAGGAAAGGTCATAGAGGTAAAAGGGGATTATGTGAAAGTACATCTGAGCATTGATAAAACCCAAGAGATTGCTAAGGCTTATGCCTATAAGTTTGCTACAAGCTATGTAGCAGAAGGTCAAACCGGTTGGTATTGTATGCCAGAGGTAGGTAGCAGTGTCATGTTATATTGCCCACTATGTGATGAAGCTGCAGCTTATGTAAGTAAGATTAATCGTGAAGATGGTGAAGAAAATGAGAAGGTAGAAGACCCAGATATCAAATACTTTGGGACAGCTTATGGGAAAGAAATGAAGCTTACACCGTCTAGTGTTGTTTTAAGTAGTGAAGAGGAAATGCTTCATATAACAATGGCAGATGGAGAGGGGATTAAACTAATAAGTCAGGAAGATATTGCATTAAAAGGTTCTAAAAATATGACACTTACAGGAAATGAAATAAAACTTAAAGCAGGAAATAAGATTATTTTAAAAACAGAAGGTGCTAGCATTGTCGTCGATCAGATAGTACATATTAAGAGTTAGGAGAGGAAAAAATATGGCAATAACTTATGCAGAGCAAATTATTAAAAAGATTAAGGAAGTAGAAGCAGGAGAAAAAGAAGATTACTTCAATGTGGAAAATGATATTAACAAGGGCTATATTATTGTGAAATATCAAAAGTTAGAATTAGAAGAGAAAGAAGTAATGGATGGCAAGCTAAAAATGTGTTTACCTAAAAACTTTGAATTAATGCCAGAAGAATTAGTGAGTATCAAATACCCTGATGAAGATGGACCAGAATATATTTATTCAGATGAAAGTTCAACAGTGAATATCACCTTTAGTTTAGAAGAAGGAGAAGTAGATGCAAGTGAGGTTGAAGAAATAAGAGATATAACCATAAAAGAAATAAAGAGATTATATCCAGCCAACCCTATAGAAGATAAGGCGTTATTACAAACAGAAGTAGGGCCTATTGGCACATTTTCTTTTCAAGTACCCCTTGTAGACGATGAAAGTTATAACCTAATGTTTTTTATGGCCTTAAGTGAAGGGTTGTTAGTAGGTGGTTTTAATTGTAATGGCTATGATAAGAAAGAATGGCAACCCGTGGTGATGCAACTTTTGACAACTATTAAAATTGCATAGGGGGTACTATATGGAAAAGGATATTGAAGAACTTTTTTATGAAAAAGATGTTAATCCTATTCGGGAAAAGGTATTAGAAGCACTAGAAATAGATTTTCAAGTACATAAGTGGGCATTAAAAGAAGCATTTATAAGTTCCTTTAAAAAGACTTGCGAGGAGATTAAAAAGTTAGAGGAAACACAAGAATTCAAAGTAGGATTTCTAATGTATAACTTATTAAGAACACAAGTTATGCAACATCAATATAACTATCGGATTTATGTTTATGATGAAAACTGGTATTTGAAAGATGGCATTTATATGGGGGAATTAGATGTAAGCTTTATCTATAAATATTATGAAGAAATGTGGCAGGAACTTTTACAGTGCTCTAAAAAATATGTATTAAAAATAGGGGTATTAGATGTAGAACATATTATGTTAGAACAGCTACAGTATTTTCATAAATATGTGGTAGGTTTGATGCAATTTAGTTTACTAGATGCATTAGAGATAGAAGCATATATTGCCTTAAATAAGGCGGATGTATTTCAAATTCAAACAGGAGAATTTTTTGAGCCTTGTGATCCTATACATATTGAAGCGCAGGAAAAGAATAGTTTTCAGTTAAAGAAATTCATAGAAAAAGATGAAAAGGAGGCTTATTATTTTCAAGATTTTCGTGGGCTTGAAATGAATGAATTAACTTGTAATGGGAGTGACTTAAGATATGCTGACTTCAGGGGAAGTCAGTTAAATAAGAGCAGTATGATGTGTA
>JAZKZQ010000197.1:0-26441 GCA_045612745.1 Cellulosilyticum sp.
AAATAACCTTCATACTTCTCAGCTATTTTGGTGATACTTGTCATTCCAATACCATGTATCCCTGCCTCTTTTTTAGTGGATATAAGTTTCCCTCTTACCTCCTGTAATTCCTCTATAAAATCATTTATTACTTTTATTATACATAGTTTTCCTTTTTTATGCATAAATATTCTTACAACAATTGATGCATTTTCTTCTTTTTTTGCCGCTGCTAAAATTGCATTATCAAGCATATTACCTAACATGGCTGCAAGATCAATATTTTCTATATGTTCTAATACACATCCTGGCTCTACATATACATCAAAATTAACCCCTACCTCCTCAGATTTATCACAATATTCACCTAATATTGCATTTAACATTTTATGATTACTATATTCATAAATATTTTTTTTATCTAATTTTCCATTTAGCTTTTGTACAATATCAGATATCTCTTCATTTCTACTTTCATATGCAAGTTGCCCTATTACTTTAAGATAATGTGAAGTATTATGTACTATTTCATTGTAACATTCATTTAATTCTGTTATTTTTTTTAATCTCTTAACTTCTCCTTTTTGATAGAGTAATTCCATATGTTGACTTATATTTTCACTTAAATTCTCTGCGTACTTTTGAAATGCATAGAAAAACAATATGTTTCCTATTATCATACACACAAAAAATAATGTCATTATAACTTTTAGCATAATATGATTAGTAAAATCTATCCCTGAATAAAAAATAGTAATCATCATGCCCAGTGTAGTAAGTGGTGCCACTAAATATATTATAAATAATTTATTTGTCATTCTTGTTTTTGATTTTGTTGAAGTCTGTTTTAATACTGAGAATACAATGTAATTCAAAAGTTTAACAAATAATAATTGCCATGCATATTCTGATACTTGGATTAACCCTATTTTAGATAATAATTCTGAAGTTGTTTCTGATAAAATGATATAAAAGAATTCAACTCCTATCATTACAATATAAGCTGTAATAAAATAACCAACTCGTACTCCTAACTTAGCATCAAACAATATTGTAACAAAAAACCATAACACTAATGGTACAAGAAGCAAATTTACAATAGCATTCTGTAAAAAGTTTATCAAAAAAAGTATCACAACTACTCCTATACAGAATACTTGTGTATATTTTTTTTTAACTTTAATATTAAAAAAATTATTAAAATAGTCAAATAATAAAAAAACCTCTACTATGCATCCTAAAAATATAATTAGTCTATCTAACCAGATCAATCACTTTCCTCCATTTTTATTGAATAAATTTTCAGAATTTATAACCCTTATATTTCAAGACCTTTCAATCCTATATTTTAAAACCACTCACCCTTTTCTACCTAAAAGCTTGATTTAATACTTATTTGCAATACTCTTTGTAAATGCTTCTCTAAATATCTTTTGATATGTTCTTGATATAGATAAACTTTCACCACTATCTAAAAGCAACTCTCCCCCTCTTACATTCTCAACATGATTGATATTAACAATATAACTATTATGTGCAAAGACCAGTTCCTTAAATTTACTTGATAATTCATTTAGCTTTTCATCAACTAATATCTGCTCCTTAAAATTTGCTTCTTCACTTTTAGGATTAACAATAATTCTACTACCTCTCTTTGCATTTTCTATATACAGGATATTTCTAATTCTAACCCTCACTAAATTATTTCTATAACGCCCAATAATAAATGTTTCATCTGCATTTTTTTCTACTTCTTTTAAAATCTCTTGCATTTCTTCAATAAATTCTATCTCTGAATACGTTTTCAATAAATAGCGAAATGGTATCGCCTTAAAAGATTTAACAGTAGGCTGACAAACCCCTGAACAAAACACAAGTACTGTATTGGGAAACTTCTTTCGAAAAGATTTTGCAGTTTCATCACCATCAATTCCCCCTAATTGCATATCTAAAATTAATAAATCATATTGAATATTGCCTTTTAGACTATCAATTAAATCCTCTCCTGAAACATATTCATATATTTTAAATTGATATTTATATTTTTCTTTAGCCTCTGCTTGTTTAATAATCTTTTTTATGTACGCAATAAATACCTTATCATCATCACAAATTGCTATATGATACATAAGGGCTCCACCTTCCTTTTCAAAAACTATTGCAATATTTCTACTGCTTTTTTAAATTATTTAGTAATAAACTACGCTTGATTTTTCCAGCTACTAACATAATTACTTGTATTATATATACATATACTATAACGAATATAAATTTCTCAACTTTTAATTGCATCATTACTGCCATTAATACAACATGTATAGCAATTATTAAATAAATTTTTTTCTTATATATTTGTTTTTCAACTTGACTAATTTTCTTTGTTTTTGTGTCTACAGGAGCTATACATATTATAATACCTATACAAATCATAAATATGAACAATAATACTGTTATTGATAAGTATTGTATTATACATTCAAATCCTATCACTTCTATTACTAAAATAAAATTAGATATAAATGTACATTGCCATATTTTACGTGCATGCCATCCTCCACAAAAACTTCTTAACGGAATATACATACACAAAAAAAATAGCACCATTTGTACACTATTCATAATAATCCCAATTACTAATGCCAAAATAATATTTAAAAATATCTCACACATTAGTATATAGCCATACTTATATATACTTACTTCTTCACAAATTATTAATTGCTTTTTAACTTGTTTTTCTATAATCCAGTCTACTATTCTTTCAATCATTTTTTCCTCTCATTTTATTAAATATTCATTCTCATATAAATTATATAACATTTTATAAAATTTACCAATATTATCATTGAAAATTCCACATGCCTATACTGGCCATATGACAAAAGAGGACATTTGCTAAATTTCGGTTCTACAATAAATATTAGGGTACTTGAAAAATGAACGCATAAAATAAGAGCATTTTCAACAATCCTAAGTATAACTAAATACTTACAGAAAGGTTATTGATTATGCTCTTATTTCATTATTCCTAAAAAATCTTAAATTTATTAGGTACAATCATAAAAAATATTACTCATGATTCAAATACTACACTCTATGAAATTGAAATGATTCGTAAACTCTACACTTGTTCTTGCTGTCATCACTCTACTAGCACTATTCATGATTACCGTATACAAAAAATCAAAGATATTCTTACTTTTGCTTCTAACACAATACTTCTTTGAAAAAGATTTTTGTGACGAAAGTAGAAAGTTCTTTAAGCGTTCTAGAACACTGCTAAGGAAAAACTAACAAAGTGGGTAATCTATACGCCAAAATAGTTGCTTACCACGCTTTATATCTGTTGCAAAACTATGAATCATTGGATGAGTGATATTCTTAATTCATTTACTACACCTTATACCAATGGTTATACTGAAGGAATCAATAATAAAATCAAAGTTTTAAAGCGTAATGCCCATGGGTATCGCAACTTGGAGAGATTTAGAAGTAATACTACATATGTGCAATAAAACAAGCAGCTAAGAAGATTTTAAAAAATCCTCCTAACTGCTTATAGATTAACATACTTTGGATCCCCCAACTACTGATATAGAACCAATTTCTTTAGAAAATGCCCTCTAAATAGTAGTAATTTATTAGGTTTATTTGTCTATTGGTTTCATTGTAGGGAATAATAATACGTCTCTGATTGATGCGGAATTTGTAAGTAACATTACAAGTCTATCTACACCAATACCAAGTCCACCTGTTGGTGGTAAACCGTATTCAAGTGCTGTTAAGAAATCTTCATCGATTTCACAAGCTTCATCATCACCAGCTGCACGAAGTTCTTCTTGACGTTTGAAACGGCTTCTTTGATCGATTGGGTCATTAAGTTCTGAGAATGCATTAGCATGTTCACGACCTACGATGAAGAGCTCGAATCTTTCTGTGTAGTCTGGGTCTAATGGTTTACGTTTAGCAAGTGGTGAAATCTCTACTGGATGTTCTGTAATGAATGTTGGCTGAATAAGATGTTCTTCTACAAATTCTTCAAAGAATAAGTTTAAGATATCACCTTTCATATGATGTTCTTCAAAAGCAACATGTTTTTCTTTAGCGATAGCTCTTGCTTCTTCTAATGTTTCAATAGCTCTGAAGTCTACACCTGTGTATTCTTTAACAGCATCTACCATTGAAATTCTCTTGAATGGTTTTTCAAGGTCGATTGTTACACCATCGTACTCGATAACTGCTGTACCATTAACTTCTTGTGATGCATTTCTGATAAGTGCTTCTGTAATATCCATCATGTCATTGTAATCAGCAAATGCTTGATATAATTCCATGATTGTAAACTCTGGGTTGTGTCTTACTGACATCCCTTCATTACGGAATACTCTACCGATTTCATATACTTTTTCAAATCCACCTACAATAAGGCGTTTTAATTTAAGTTCCGGTGCAATACGCATATACATATCAATATCTAATGCATTGTGGTGAGTAATAAATGGACGAGCTGCTGCACCACCTGCAATTTCATGAAGTACTGGTGTTTCTACTTCGATGAAGTTTTGATTGTCTAAGAAATTTCTCATAGAGCGAATAATTGCACTACGTTTTAAGAATGTATCTTTAACTTCTGGATTTACAATAAGGTCTACATAACGTTGACGATATCTCATCTCTACATCTTTAAGACCATGGTATTTCTCTGGTAAGATTTGTAAGCTCTTTGATAAAAGTGTTACTTCTTTTGCACGAACAGAAATTTCACCTTTTTGAGTTCTGAAAATATAACCTGTAATACCGATAATATCACCAATGTCATATTTTTTGAAATCTGCGTAATCTTCATCACCAAGTTCATCTTTTCTCACATAAGATTGAATACGACCTTCTTGGTCTTGAATTGTGATGAAAGATGCTTTACCCATATCACGTTTTGCCATGATACGACCTACAACTGAAAGTTTAGTTCTTTCTGACATTTCATGTTCTTCAAGTGTACCAGTTGCTTCTAAAGCTTCAAAATCTTTTTTAGCTGTTTCACTATGTGCTGTTACATCAAAATTTGTTACCTTGAAAGGATCTTTTCCTTTCTCTTGAAGCGCTGCAAGCTTATCATATCTTACTTTAATTAATTCACTAACATTTTCTTGTACTTGATTTTGATCAGACAAAACTGATTCCTCCTTTGTGCTTATCGCCTATCTTAGTTTGTGATATCTAAGATCTTATATTTATCTATACCTTCAGTAGTATCTACTTCAATTTCATCACCAACTTTGTGGTTAAGTAATGCCATACCTACTGGTGATTCATTAGAAATTTTACCATTTACTGGGTCAGCTTCTGTTGAACCAACGATAAGATACTCAATTTCTTCTTCAAAAGTATAATCATAAAGTTTAACTCTATAACCAGGTTTTACAACCTCAACTTTTTCTTCATTTTCTATAACAATTGCATTTTTAAGCATATTTTCAAGCTCTACGATTCTCACTTCGATTTCAGCTTGTTCTTCTTTTGCAGCATCATATTCTGCGTTTTCAGCAAGGTCACCTTGTGCTCTTGCTTCTTTTAATTTTTCAGCGACATCATTACGTCTAACTGTTTTTAAGATTTGAAGTTCTTCTTCTAATGTTTTAATCCCCTCATATGTGAGTAATACTTTTTTGCCAGCCATATCTGTACTCCCTTTCTTAGCTTACTACTATATTTTTATATTTTTCGGTTCATATAATCTGTGTTATATAGTACATTTTTTAATTTAACAATTATACCGTAGCTCCCTTATATTTGTCAACTTAAGGTCAGTATTTCATAATACTTTATAATGTAAGCCTGTGTATAGGTTACCATTAATTTAAAACTCTATGCACAAACTTGATTTCACATTATAAAATCTACCTTAAGAGAACTCTCTAAGTCTTGCATCACAGTATTCTAACATGCGCTTTACATCATCATAAGTTTCTACTGATGTGAGTGAACGTCTTAAGTCTGTTGCACCATGTAGCCCCTTAACATATGAGGTAAGGTGTGTACGCATTTCTCTAATCCCTACGAATTCTCCCTTGTATTCTACAAGCATTTTCGCATGACGTAAAATAACCTCTGCACGTTCTTCAAAAGTTGGCTCTGGTAAAAGTTCTCCTGTTTCTAAGTAATGTACAGTCCTCTTAAATATCCAAGGATTACCTTGTGCCCCTCTCGCAATTAAAACCGCATCACAGCCTGTATAATCTATCATGCGTTTTGCATCTTCTGGGCCTCTAATATCACCATTTCCAATGAGTGGAATATTAATATTTTTCTTAACCTCTTTAATAATATCCCAGTCTGCTGTACCACTATAAAATTGCTCTCTTGTTCTACCATGAAGTGCAATAGCACTAGCTCCTGCCTCTTCAATGATTTTAGCTACTTGTACCGCATTGATATTGTCATCATCAAAACCTTTTCTAATTTTAATAGTCAGTGGTTTTGTAAGTACGCTAGATACAGCATGCACAATCTCACCGATTAACTCTGGATTTTTAAGAAGTGCTGAACCTTCTCCATTTTTAGTAATTTTAGGTGCAGGACATCCCATATTAATGTCAATGAAATCAACTGGACTTTCCTCTACTTGTTTTGCCATCTCACTTAAAATCTTTGGATCACTTCCAAATAACTGTGCACCAATTGGATGTTCAATTTCATTAACTTCTAACAATTGATTTGTTTTGCCATTTTCATATAGTAGACCCTTTGCACTTACCATTTCAGTGGTCATCATCCCACAACCAAATTCTTTACAAATTATCCTAAATGGTAAATCTGTAATACCGGCCATAGGGGCTAAAAAAACATTATTAGCCGTTTCTACAGAACCAAATTTCATCTTTGTATCATCCTATCTATTCTTTTCGTAAATTAAAGCGAGTCCTTTTAAAGTTAATAACCCGTCATATTTTTGAATTACATTTGTGCCATCTTGAATAACTTTTGCAAGTCCACCTGTGGCAATTACTTTAAGGTCATCGCAGCCCATAGCTTCTTTGGTTTTATTCACAATGTACTCTACTTGGCCTATATAACCATATATAAGACCTGATTGCATACTTGATACAGTATTTTTACAATCTAGAATACCTTTTGTTCTCTTGATTTCCATATGAGGAAGCTGTGCTGCTCTTTGCCATAAAGCATCTGCACAAATTCTAATCCCTGGTGTAATAAGACCACCAATGAATTCTCCTTTGCCATTAACAATATCATAAGTAGTAGATGTCCCAAAGTCAATGGCCATACAAGGTCCACCATATAATTCATAGGCAGCTACGCAGTTAACAATACGATCTGCCCCTACTTCCCTTGGATTATCTGTCTTAACTGCAAGTCCAGTCTTTACACCAGGTCCTACAACCAATGGTTTATGATGAAGATATTTTTTTATACTATTATTTACAGAGTACATAATGTCTGGTACTACTGAAGACATAATAACTGCTGTAATATCCGTAACCTTAATTTGCTTTTCTCTAAGCATCTCCACCATCATAACACCATATTCATCAGATGTACGTGGCGTCTGTGTTGTTAGTCTAAAACTGGTAATAAGTTCTAGCCCTTTCATAACTCCCATTACTATATTAGTATTCCCTATATCTATGGCTAATAACATCTTTCTACCTCTTTTCGTTTCTTCTTATGCTATACTACTAAAAGTTCAAAGAAAGCAGGGCCTAAATAAAATGACATACATCCATTTCTTTTTCATAGGCACCTGCTTACAATTATTTAAAATAGCACTTTACCTTATCCAATATAGCATCTCCAAGATCTAACTTTGACATTTGCTGATATTCAGTAATTTGTCCATTTGCTTCTATAAACGTTGCAATATTAGTATCGCCTTTAAATCCTGCACCTTCTTGTGCAATGTTATTGGCAACAATAAAGTCTAAATGTTTTTTTGCAATCTTGTGCATTGCATATTCTATCACATTATTTGTTTCTGCCGCAAATCCAACTAATACCTGTTTATCTTTCTTCTCACCTAAGCTTTGAAGTATATCTGGATTCTTAACTAGTTCTAAGGTCATTTTTTCCTCGTCACCTTTTTTAATTTTATGATGACTCTCTACCTTAGGTCTATAATCTGCAACAGCTGCAGCCTTTATCACTGCATCTGCCCAGTCAAAGTAGTCATGCACCACTGCATGCATATCTCTTGCACTTTTTACATGAACTACTTTTACACCTTCTGGTACTGGAATCTGTACTGGACCTGAAATTAAAACTACCTCTGCCCCTCGTTTAATAGCTCTCTCAGCAATAGCATACCCTTGCTTACCTGAAGAATGATTTGTAATATAACGAAATGGGTCAATAGCCTCTACAGTAGGTCCTGCTGTTACAAGAATGTGTTTACCCATTAAATCTTGTGCTATCTCATCTGCTTTTCTTAAGCTTTTATTATTATTTTCTTCTAATGTTTTTTCTACAAATGCTACAATCTCGTCAGGAGAAGCAAGTTTTCCTGAACCTACATCTCCACAAGCAAGCATTCCTGCTACTGGTTCTATAAATAAATAACCTTTTGATTTTAAATAGGCTATATTCTCTTGTACAATCTCATTTTCATACATAGCTGTATTCATAGCTGGTGCAATTACAACTGGGCATTTAGCTGCCATTACAGTTGTAGTAAGCATATCATCTGCTATACCATGGGCAATCTTGCCAATTACATTGGCTGTAGCCGGTGCTATAAGCATCAAATCAGCTTTTTTAGCTAATGCAATGTGTTCAACTTCCCATTTATGTGGTCTCTCAAAGGTATCTGTTACAACATAGTTATTTGAAATCGTTTGAAAGGCCATAGGCTGTACAAATTCACAGGCGTTCCTCGTCATAATTGTGTTCATCTCATAGCCAAGCTTTCTTAGTTTGCTTTCTACATCTAACATTTTATATACGGCAATGCCACCTGTTACACCAATTAATATATGCTTTTTCATAAGTCACCTAACCTTATTTTTACACTCTGTTTCTAAAAAACACTTGCCCAAGTACTTTGCCTACTGCTAGCACTAAAACACCTGCTACAATGGCTTCTGGTACACCATTTATTCCTACAATCCCCATAATGAGGCCAAATAAAGCTTTAATGTCAACACCTTTAGCTGCTGCATAAGCTTCTCCAAAGAATAAATAAATACCACTCATGACCAAAACTGTGTTTGTAAGTGACCCTACAACACCAGCACCAATATACGCTGTTACTTTGCTTTTATCAATTTTACTAATCCCTTTAAAAGTATAATATGCTGTAATCCCAATTAATACACGTGGCACGATAGCAACGACTAAACTCATCCAATTCCCACTACCAGTTCCCATTGTAATAAATGGTGAAAAAACAAAAGAGGTAAGGTTTGGCCTTATAGTATTAGTAATCACTGATAAAATACCAAATACACCGCCTAATACTCCTCCAGCTACAGGTCCTAGGAAAATGGCTCCTATGATTACAGGAATATGTAATGTAGTGGCATTAGTAAAACCTAATGGAATAAATCCTAGAGGTGTAAATGTAAGTACAAGTTCAATTGCAATTAATACCCCCATTAATGCTAACATTTTTGTGCTTTTTATTGCCTTCATAATTTTCCTCCTAGCTGTCACTCATTTTTAAGTGAAACTTGTCTCTATATTTAGAGGCTTCTTCCACTTATGATGCAACGCTTAATTTTGACAGCCTACATTATATCACAATATTTTATACTAGTACACAATTATGGGGTCATTTAAAGGTTACTTATGAACCCAATCTTTTAACTACTCTTCTAATAAAACTTGTACAAATTGACGATATGCCTCTCCATGCTTTGCCACCATGGCCTCTATAATCTCTTCTTGTGTTTTCTTCTCACTTTGCATTAATAATACATCACGCATAATCATACCATTTGGTGTGTGATAAATCATATACCACATCTTAATCGATTTAAAAGTCTCAGCTTCTTCTTGCTGTAATTTCTTAATCTCAAGGCTGGCACCAATATCATCATAAAACATAGGGTCTTGTTGACATTCTTCAATAAAAAGTTCACCATTTTCATAAAAACCAATTGAAATAATACAATTTGTCTTTTCTGCTATAACACCTAATTTTGCACGAAGTGTTTCTACAATCCCCTCTGGTAAATCCTTATACTTTTGATTTAAATAATATTTGTGTACATAAGGTGACACTGATATTAATATATGCTTCTCCATTTTTAATTCTCCTTATAATATTTATACATACCCATAGATACCACGTACAGATACTTCGCCTGATAAAATATTCTTCTCTTGTCCATCTTCAGTTCTTATTACTAGACTTCCATCTGCGTTTATATCTAATGGTGTTGCAACGTACTCCTCTATACTATCTATTATTTTTACCTTATCTGCAAGTGTTATACAATATCTTTTATAGCTCGGTAAAATCATCTCTAGTGTAGTACATTGTTTATAGGCCATATAGTATGACTCAAATTTTTCTAAAAACACTTTTATAATATAACGTCTTTGATATTCCTGCCTTCCTTCTAGTTTTAGAGATGTCGCATAAGGTAAATTACCTGGGAAATCTGTATGATTCACGTTGACACCAATACCCAATATAATATAGTTAATGCCATCTATTTCAGCACTCATCTCCGTTAAGATACCACATACTTTCTTTCCACTTATAACGATATCATTAGGCCATTTAATTTTAGCATCTAACCTTGTCACTTCGCAAATTGCTTCACACATAGCAAGTCCAGCTACTAATGTCATTTGACTTGCCTGATCCGGCCTAATACGCGGACGTAATAAGATACTCATAAATATATTTGTCCCTTTGGGGGAATCCCAACTTCTTCCTAATCTTCCTCTCCCAGCAGTTTGTTTATCTGCAATAACAGTAACACCTTCTAATGCTCCTGACCTGGCCAATCTTTTGAGCTCTTCATTGGTAGAGTCAATTTCATTATAATAATATATATCTCTTCCTAAACTTTCTGTTTCTATGATATTTAAAATTTCTTCTCGTGTAATGATATTAGGTATTTCTATAAGTTTATATCCCTTTTTGGTACTAGATTCAATCTCATACCCTTCTTTCTTTAATTTATTAATTATTTTCCATATACTTGCTCTTGTAACACCTAAACTTTTGCTAATTTCTTCACCTGATACATATTCTGTTTGTGATCTTAAATAACCTAATACTTGTTCCTTCACTTTTATCTCTCCCATATGAAATAAGTAAAACAAAAAGCCGAAAAACTAATTTCGGCTTTTTAAACTCTATTATTCACTTACTATAGTTTCAACTACTTTACCTTCTTTTTCTACTTCACTAATAGATTCAAAAATATTGAAATCAGCAATATTCTCTTCATCTATTTCTTCACCCTTCATAATCTTTCTAAACTCTTGACCAGTAAGCTTTTCTTTTTTCATTAGGATTTTTGAAGCCTTATGAAGAACATCCATATGATCTTGTAAAAGCTTCTTAGCTTGTTCATAACAGTCTTCAATGATTTCTCCAACTACTTTATCAATCTCAGTAGCTAAAGCTTCACCATAGTTACGTGTATGATTGTAATCTCTACCTAAGAATGGTTCTGAATGTTCATCACCATATTTGATAGGTCCAAGACGACTCATACCATATGTTGTAACCATATCTCGTGCAAGTTGTGTTGCACGTTGAATATCATTAGAAGCACCTGTTGTAATATCATCTAATACTAATTCTTCTGCTGCACGACCACCTAAGAATACAATGATATGTTGTAACATTTTTCTCTTAGTATAGAAGTTATCTTCTCCATTAAGTTGCATTGTGTAACCACCTGCACGGCCTACAGGAATAATAGAAATACTATGAACTGGCTCCATATCTTCTAATAACTCACTTGTAAGTGCGTGACCAACTTCATGGTAAGCTGTAAGTTTTCTTTCAGCATCTGTAATAATATGACTTTTCTTTTCTGTACCCATTGTAATTTTAATAAGGGCTTTTTGTACTTCTTCCATATCAATAGCACGTTTGTTATGGCGTGCTGTAAGAAGTGCCGATTCATTCATAAGGTTGGCAAGGTCTGCACCTGTAAAACCAGATGTTGTTTTAGCAATAACATCAATATCGATATCTTCACTAAGTGGTTTACCTTTTGAATGTACTTTTAAGATTGCTTTACGACCTGTAATATCTGGTCTATCTACCGTTACCTGTCTATCGAAACGACCTGGTCTAAGAAGAGCTGGGTCAAGTACGTCAGCACGGTTAGTAGCTGCCATAACAATAACACCTTCATTAGCACCAAAACCATCCATTTCAACTAACAATTGATTAAGTGTTTGTTCTCTTTCATCATGACCACCACCAAGTCCAGCACCACGCTTACGACCTACTGCATCAATCTCATCAATAAATACAATACAAGGTGCATTTTTCTTAGCTTGCTCAAATAAGTCTCTTACACGAGAAGCACCTACACCAACGAACATTTCAACGAAGTCTGAACCTGAAATACTAAAGAATGGTACACCAGCTTCACCTGCAATAGCTTTTGCTAAAAGTGTTTTACCAGTACCCGGAGGCCCTACTAAAAGGATACCCTTTGGAATTTTAGCCCCTACTTGTATATAACGGTTTTGATTTTTAAGGAAGTCTACAACTTCTGCCACCTCTTCTTTTTCTTCATCAAGTCCGGCAACATCTTTAAATGTAATATTTCCTTTATCATCAATTGTCATCTTTGCACGACTCTTACCAAATGACATAATACGGCCACCGCCGCCACCGCCACCTTGCATCTGTTGTACAAAGAATATCATAATGAAAATAAACATTCCCACTATAAGTATGATTTGTAGAATTGGTAACCACATATTAGTTTGAACAGCACGGGTTACAAATGTAAATTGAGCTCTCACCTCAGGTGATAAGTTTAAATAATAAGTACTAAATGCATTTTGAGGTATTTCTACAGTTGATTTATTATTTTCTTTATCAATAACAATAAATTGCCCTAAATCACCATCTGATACAATTTGTTCAATACTCTTAATTTGTCCATTTTCAATTGCTGTTACTAGCTCTCCATAGGACATTGGATTTGTTGTACTAGATAAATCTCTACTTGTGCCATAGAAAATAAATATAATCAGCACTGCTAATAACAATAAATATATATAAGTGCCTTTAAATTTCTTCTTCACTCGTAAATTCCTCCTTTCTCTTCCCCTCTTTTATTTTAACCTCTATTTACAGCGATATAAGGAAGATTTCTATAATATTGTTTATAATCAAGTCCATAGCCTATTACGAATTCATTTCCAATAGGAAAACCTACATAATCCACATGAACATCTGTTATACGTTCTTCTTTTTTATCAAGTAGTGTACATAATTTTATGCTTTCAGCACCTCTTTCTTGAAGCATTTTTTGAATGCAACTTAATGTTCTACCTGAATCAATGATGTCTTCTACAATTAAAACATGTTTACCAATTATTGGTTCATCTAAGTCTTTTAAAACTTTTACTATGCCACTACTCTTATATTCATCCCCGTAGCTAGATACAACCATAAATTCCATTTTTAATGGTACATTAATGTGTTTTACAAGGTCTGTCATAAACATAACGCCACCTTTTAAAATACATAAAACAATGATTTCTTTACCCGCGTAATCTTTTGAGATTTCAGCACCTAACTCTTTAATACGTACTTGTAACTGCTCCTCTGAAATGAGCGTATCTAAATTTAACATAATTCCTCCTATGCATTTTTGTAAGTTATTTTGATCTGTAGAACTTCTGTTGTCTCTTCAGTCACATAATAATTTGTATTTAACTTGCCACCTACTACCCAGACTACCTCATCTCCTACTGCAATAAGTGGCACCTGGTCTCTTTCTGTCTTTGGAACCTTATCGTCTATAAACAACTTTTTTAGCTTCTTATGGCCTCCACTTAGCTGTATGTAGTCGTAAGGCTGTCTTGTTCTAATGCAAAAGCCATTTTTCATTTTACCATAATCAATATACTTAGTATATATATTTTCGGCTTTTTGCTTAATTCTTTCGCTTTCTATAATTCTTAAGTCAATTTCAAAATTAGCCTCTTTTATATACTGTGTTCCCATAGAAAGTTTATAATGATATGCTTGCTTTGCTATCTGTGCCTTCTTAAATATCAAGGTCTCATACGCCTTGACCACTATGATCTCATATGGCAAATGTACTTCCTTACCACTCTGACCATTTACAATACCTAATATAGCTTCTATATGCTTAGAAGTAATATCTTTCCCTTTATTTATTAACTTATAAAGGGCTAGTATAATAACACGCCTTCTCATATAACTATGATAAGTATTTAAAAGCTGTATATTCAAATGAACCTCATCTTGTATTAGGCTACTACACGCTTTAAACAAACCTTCAGTATGTTCTTGTAAGAAGTCTTCTTCTTCTCGGTAAAGTTCACTATGCTCACCTAATGTCCTAATAACACCTGGGCTAATTTCCTTTTGAATATATGGTATACATTGTAGTCTAATTTTATTACGCGTATAAATAGGTAAGAAATTAGTATGATCATCTTTATATCCTAAGTCATATGTCCTACAATAGCTCTCAATTTCTTCTCTTGTAAGACATAATAGAGGTCTTATAATCTTTCCTCTCTTAGGAGAAATGCCACCTAACCCCTTAATATCCGTACCTCTGATAAATCGCATCATTAACGTCTCAGCTTGATCATTCATGTTATGTGCTGTTGCTATTTTACCATCTTGATTTAATAAAGATATAAAGAAATTGTATCTTTCCTCACGTCCTGCTTCCTCTTCAGAGATCTGCCACTCTTTAGCAAGCTTCTTGATGTTACAATCATGTCTATAAAATGGGACTTGCCACTTCTTGCATACTTCTTCCACATATAATGCATCATTTTCCGCTTCTTCTCTAATACCATGATGTACATGGGCAACCTTGATCCTAATACCATACTGCTGCTTATGAGTATATAGATAGTGGAAAAGCATCATGGAGTCTGCTCCACCAGATACGCCAATAACAACTTCGTCCCCTTGCTTTAAAAGTTCATGTCTTTCAATGTATCCTTGGAGTTTTTGTTCTACCTTTCTAGACATCCTTTGTCTCCTTATATAACTCACCATTTTTATAATGGTTCATCTTTAGTATAGCCATATTTTATATTTTGATAGACTTATCTTATAAATTTGTATTAGTAAATGTTTACTCACTTACTTAGGAGTTTATGACTTTTTGTCCTATTTTCCTTTACTATAAGCAAACTTTGGCTATCCCTTATACTATAAATCAAATTTAATCGTAATTTCAATACTTCTTTTTCTTAGAAATTAAATAAATTTACTTTGTTAAAAAAATAGTCTAATCCCTAATAAAATTCCTGCAATAATTGCCCCATAGATGCTGCAATAAAAAAATATATCTATCTTTCGTTGTATATCATCCTTAGTCCTATGTTCCTTGTTATTAAATGTTTTTTTTAAGTAGTTTTCAATTAATTCATCTGCATATGTGGAAAGTTTATATGGCAGTGGTGGATTTTTCACGCCATCCTTTAGAACAAACACAGCCTTCTTATACCAATCACTTTGCTTTCCATCTATAATAATCTCTTTTTTCATCCTTCACCTCTTATTAAAACGAAAACTTAATCTATTATCTTAAACCTTGCCATTTTCAAGGTAATCTATTCACAATTACTTTTTTCAATAAAAAATAAGCTATCAGATAAGTTATATATAACTTATCTGATAGCTTATTTTTTGTTATAAAGAAATTCATTGACTTTTCTTGTGCCCTTATATATTTAAAAAGAAATCTAAGGCAATTCCCCACTTACTTTTGCTTCCATACTCTGGCTACTAACACAGTCATATCATCTTGTTCCCCACCACCTAGTAAGTCTACACATTTTTGCATCAGATATTTTGCCATATATTCTGGATTCCGACTTTCCATTTCTAATATAAAATGTTTAAATGTATCCTCTTTACTACCATAATCATTCTTACTCTCTAGCATCCCATCTGTAACCATAATAATGATATCGCCATCTTGTAATTGCTTTTGATAGAGTTCTACATCTATATGTTCTAGTATACCTAAGGGTAAGGAGTCTGAACGAATAGTTGTAACTTCATTTCCTCTTAGAATAAAGCTAGATGCTGCCCCCATTTTAAGAAATTCCGCTACACCTGTATACTCATCTACTATGGTCACATCCATAGTGGAAAAGCTTTCAATATCAGACTTTAAAACTAACATAGAGTTAATCATTTGAACAGCCAATATTCTCTCGAAGCCTGATGCCATCAAATCCTCAAAAAGTTCCATGGTTGCTGTGCTTTCTGCTTGTGCCTCTTCCCCACTTCCCATGCCATCAGCAAGTGCTAGTAAATATTGCCCATCTACTATTTGCCTATAACTGAAAACATCGCCTGATACATTTTCCTTTGCTCTCATCGCTACACTTGCAGAAATACTAAATTGCTTTTGTAATCTTAACTTAAAATAACAATACCCTTGGGACTGAACATATTCAAATTTCTCCATTTCTAGCTGTTGTTCTAATGCCATTTCTATATATTGTACTAAGCGTTCCTTTAAATCTCTATCCATACGATAATCTATAAAAAGGTGAATGGCTTCAATGTGTCCTTTTACTTCTAATACAATTGCATCTTGTACATTAATACCCTTATTATACAAATAATTTTTTATAATCCGCTCAGATTCTCTATTAAAATTAATATCATTTTTAACAGTACTTGCCAAATTTTGTAAACTAGATGAAACTGCTTCAAATTGACTTCCTATTAAATTACGCATCTCTACTAATCTATTTTTCCAAATCATATTACGCTTAAATATCTCCAGATTAAAACTTAAGGTAAAGGCAAAGTTCTCTGGATTAATACATGCTTTAGCAAAACGATCTGGTATATCGTTATACTGTAATGCACCTTTTCTTTCTATCAGATTAAGCATCTCATAACCATTTTTATAAGTAGCCTGTAAGTAATCTTTCCAACAAAAATTCTTCATAGCACAATCTATACACATCTTTTCACCAGTAGCTTCAATAATATATTTAATATCTTTTTCATCTAGTGCCAGCTTTTTATCTACGATTTTATCAAAGGAATGACTCAAATTTCCAAAAGCTTTAGAAAAACCATTTACCTGTTCAATCATAATATTTTGTAGTCTTAAAAAGTATTGTTCATCCTTCGTACTTTCCTTCTCCTTAAACCATTCGGCTATCCCAAAATAACTTCTTGGAATGATTAAACTTATTATTGATGCACTTAAATATGCTCCCATAATACTGAAGTCTACCACTTGATGGTTAAACAAACTAAAACCTAAAAGTAACCCTATCCCCATTGCAATCATCACACCAATACGTCCCAAAACTGAAAATAACCCCCCCAAAAAAGCAGCCATAGCATATATAATAACAACTTCTGGTGCAACATAACCAATCAGTACAAGTAGTATACTTAATACTAAAGTAAGTGTAGTTCCGGCATGCATACTTCCTAAATATGTAGTGCCAATCATAATAATAAAAATTATTACATCTCTAAAGAAAATACGGTTAAAAATAGGTACCTGTACATAAAAGTCTAAAGTTCCCCCTAACATACAAGCTATTAAAAAAATCATACTAATACTTTCTTTGTCTGACAAATGGGTATCTTTCTTTGTATAAATAATCTCCGTACTATAGCCAAATATAATAACAAGTCCTACACCTACTGCACCTTCTAAGGCAGCAATTAACACCTTATATATAGTAGGTCCCACTATAATCACTGCAATTAAGTTTATAGTAAATATACACAGACCAGTTATACTACTTTGATTTTGTATATTAAACTCCATTTTACAAAAACTCATATATCCTCTGATACTCCATAAAAGTAGAAGCATGAGTATATATTTAACTGTTACTGTTTGACCAAGCCCCATAGAAACTAGTCCTAATATCCCAATAACTACTCCCCATCTTCTGATATCCTTATCAAAAGATAATGCGCCTATGTAACAAATCCCTAAAGTATAAAAGCTATCAAATACAGCTACATGGCTCATGAGAAACACACCAATGCATAAGATAATACTTGTCCATTTTATTTGTCTAAGGATTTCTAATAACGTAATTTTTTCTTCTTTTGTATTTATCACTTATATCTCTCCCTCCTACATTATTTTAATTATACCGAGGGAGCGTAGTTAATTTTGTAAATATATGGTAAATACTTTCAAAAAGTTTCCGACAGATTATGTGATATGCTAAAATTTATTCTTCCTATATTCTATAAAATCCTAGTATATATCATAATATCTTTGGTATTGCTCTCTTTCTTTCTCTGTTAATGCTTGTTTAAAATTCATCTTTATTGTAATAAACAGCTCCACATCATTTAAAAACTGATAAAGCATGGCGCGATTTTCAAACTCCTCACGCTCCTTAGGTAATTCACTTGCTTTAAATTCTAACCGCAAGCTTTCTAATAAGGCCATCAATTCTTCTACTGTCACCTTTCCCTTAGTAGATTCTGCTAACTGCCTTGTCAGTTCTCCAACTTTCCTCCCTTGCGCCATACTTATAGAGAATTTATCAAAATGCTGTATCATATACTCCATTACCTGAAATTGCCCACTTCTCATCTCAAAATATTTTTCATAATGAGCCATTTCATTAATAAAGTAGTTATTACTATGTTGATGTGCTCTTTTTCTTCCTATCTCTAAGTATCCCTTTAGCTCCTCCATTTTATGTATTTCACCTTTTTTTAACGTCTCTCCATTTAAGGCAAGTGACATGTCCATTAAAATTTCATACATGGCTTCCTCAATATGTCTTTTATCCTGTAAAAGTTCACTTTCTATACTTGGCATATATATATTTAAAAGTAATGCAACACCAGCACCCACAAGCATTAATAATAACTCATTAATGACAAGACCTATTGTTACTTCCCCACAGCCTAACAAATGTGTTACAAGCACAGAAGCAGGTACAATTCCCTCCGTCACTTTAAACTTAACTGCTAATGGGATAAATAATATAATATAAATTCCAAATACCACAGGATTAAATCCCAGAATTTCAAATAATCCTCCCCCAACTGCCAATGCCATAATAGTTGCCAATATCCTTCTTGCAGCGATCTCACAAGACTCCCTTTTTGTATTTTGAATGCTCAAAATTGTAATAATGCCAGCAGAAGCACTAAACTGTAGCTTCATTACTTCCGCCAGTATCATAGCTGCCATAGCCCCCATACCGGTCTTAAGGGTTCTAAAACCTATCATACTTTTCATTAATTCTTAAACCTCTCACTTCTATAATGTAATAACCACCTATGTTAACTCATTCTCTATCTTAATTTAATCATTTTCACCTTATGTTTATGCATAATAAAAAAGCCTTGCCATTTCTGACAAGACTTTTTAACTAGTGGTCGCTATAGGGCTCGAACCTATGACCCCCTGCTTGTAAGGCAGGTGCTCTCCCAGCTGAGCTAAGCGACCATATGGTAGCGGAAGAGGGATTTGAACCCCCGACACCACGGGTATGAACCGTGTGCTCTAGCCAACTGAGCTATTCCGCCATATGTTATTTATTTTTCTCTCGTGCCTCAAGCACATATGTAGTATATCCTATTACTTGTCATAATGCAAGTACTTTTTGTTTTTTTTTACAAGTTTTTTTGTTTTTATGTAGCTCAAATTTTTCCTTGTATGAAATTTTAAGTTTTACCTTATAATAAGATTGTAACACAAAACTTAATATATAATAGTTTCCTAGTGGAAATATTATGTTTGCAAATGTTTTTGTTACCCATTAGCTTTTAGCGATCCCTCACCCTATCTAGTGGTAGTTATATCAAATTCTTTCCGGATGACCTCCTCAGAATTCTTATAATACCATACGGCATTATTATCTCAAAATATAAATGAGGCCACAGTAGTGTGACCTCATTTATATTTTAAGATAATTCCGGCTTACTTTTCCTCTCCCCTTTTATACATAATCTTAAATATTCATACTATAATAAATCTATACGTTAAAATAATCCCTTTTCCTGTAAACTTCTAATAAGTTCTCTATTATAACTTTCAAATTCTTTCATACTTTTTTCGCGGTCTCCTGGAATACTAGGCGAATACATTATATACTCTTTGATAACCTCCATTTTCTCCTCTCTACCATTTTCATATATACAACCATGTAAGTGTTTACGATTTACACTCATGGCATAATACTCTAAATAAGTTCCCTTTTCATTTCTTCCCATTACCCATTTAACCTGCCATTCCTTGCTAATATCTATAGTTTTCCTATTTCCAATAAATAACTCCTCATCCTCAATCGTAATCTTCCAAGGTAAAAAAATCTTCTCAAATAAATTCTTAATCTCTTGCATTAAACATACTTCCAAAATCACAACCACCTTTCCCATTTATTTACTACTAGTATACGACTCACTAGTCTACTTTTATGATTTTTATTTATTTTTCTATTTTGTTCACAAAACGCAGCTTGTTTTCTATACAACTTCCACAACTGTTATTGAATAAAATGCCATGGATAGGCTGCAAGGTGAACCGCTATGGAAGTTGGGGCTAATAGCTACACTCTCCCAGCTATCCCTTCAGATCCATAAAGGAGAAACAAAGAAAAGTTAATAAGTTACTTTGTAAAATACAAAAGAGGATACTGTAAAAATTATTAATAATTTTTACAGTATCCTTCTTCGTTATATGATTGACAGTATAAAAACTACTGTCATAACATCCCCTTCAATCATCTATTCAAAATGAACCAATTCACTTTTCCCCTGGCGAAGGCATATAAATAGAGATAGACTAGCTGGGGGTGTTGTTCCTAGCTAGTCTACCTTCGGAAAAAATTAATGAGAGTCTTAGTGAAGGAAGTTAAAGCGTTTTTAGGGATGCTGTTTGAGCGCAGCGAGTTCATCCCGTTGCTTTAATTTCCGAACTTAGACTCTCATAATTTTTGTAGAGTGTAGCTAGCTAGGAGCAACACCCCCAGCGACCCTCTACTCTATTCTATTTACCGCAGCATTCTTTATACTTTTTCCCGCTACCACAAGGACAAGTATCATTTCTACCAATTTTTTCTTTTTTCGCTACTGGTTGTGCACCTAAGCTTTCATCTTTATGATTTACAGCTACTGGCTCAGCAACTCTCTCACGTTTGATTTCTTTGTTAACCACTTTTCTAATGTGATAAAGTGCTTTAACAGTTTCTTCTTGAATATTGTTTATCATTTCTTCAAAAATATCAAAGCTTAAGAAACGATATTCTACAAGTGGATCTCTTTGACCGTATGCTTGAAGATTGATACCTTGTTTCATTTGATCCATGTTATCTAAGTGATCCATCCATTTTTGATCAATTACTTTAAGAAGAATTACACGTTCAATTTCACGAAGTTCATCACCGAATTCTGCTTCTTTTTCATCATAGATTTTATCTGCTGCTGCACATAAGTCTTCTTTTAATTTTTCTTTTGTAAGTTTTTCTTGTTCATCTTTTGTGTAACTTACATTTTCAACTGGAATAATTGAATGAAGATGTTCTATCATGCTTGGTAAATTCCATTCCTCAGCGTACTCAATGCCATTTGTAGCATTTTCTACAGTTGTTGAGATAACCTCTTTTGCCATCTCTCTAATTTTACCTGCAAGATTCTCATTCTTAAGTACTTTAAAACGTTCACCATAAATGATTTCTCTTTGTTCATTCATGATTTTATCATATTCCAATAAGTGCTTACGTACACCAAAGTTGTTTCCTTCAACTTTAGTTTGTGCTCTTTCGATTGCTTTTGTAAGGATTTTGTGTTCAATTGGCTCATCATCTGGAAGACCAAGTGCATCAAACATTTTAAGTGTTGTCTCTGGTGTAAAAAGTCTCATTAAATCATCTTCTAATGCAAGGTAGAATCTAGATTCACCTGGGTCCCCTTGACGTCCTGAACGTCCACGAAGCTGGTTATCAATACGTCTTGATTCATGACGTTCTGTACCAATAATTTTAAGCCCCCCTACTTCTTGTACACCTTCTTCAAGCTTAATATCAGTACCACGACCTGCCATGTTCGTAGCGATTGTTACAGCACCTTTTTTACCAGCGAGTGCAATAATTTCAGCTTCTTTAGCATGATATTTGGCATTAAGAACTTGATGTTTTACCCCTTCTCTTTTAAGTAATTTACTTAAAAGTTCTGATGTATCAATAGTTACTGTACCTACAAGTACAGGTTGTCCTTTTGCATTTGATTCTTTAATATCTTCAATAACAGCTTTAAATTTAGCTGCTTCAGTTTTGTACACAACATCCGGATGATCTTTACGTACAACTGGTTTATTAGTTGGAATAACAATAACGTCCATACCGTAAATATCTCTAAACTCAGCTTCTTCTGTTTGCGCTGTACCTGTCATACCTGCTTTTTTAGTATATTTGTTAAAGTAATTTTGGAAAGTAATTGTTGCAAGTGTTTGACTTTCTTTACGTACTTCTACACCTTCTTTAGCTTCGATAGCTTGGTGAAGACCATCTGAGTAACGACGACCATCCATTAAACGCCCTGTAAATTCGTCTACTATTACGATTTCACCTTTTTCATCTACGATATAATCTTTTTCTCTATGCATTAAACTATGTGCTTTAAGTGCAATATTAATATGATGTTGAATTTCCATATTTTCTGGATCTGCTAAGTTCTCAAGACCAAAATATTGTTCTGCTTTTTTAATACCATCTTGTGTTAATGTAACAGTCTTTTGTTTTTCATCTACAATATAATCGCCTTCTTCTTCAATTTCTTCACGCATTAATGTAGACATTGCTGTTTCTTCACCAAGAAGTCTTCCTTTTGTTAAACGACGTGCGAAAATATCTGCTGCTTTGTAAAGATGAGTTGACTTAGACCCTTGTCCTGAAATAATAAGTGGGGTACGTGCCTCATCAATAAGAACAGAGTCAACTTCGTCGATTACAGCATATGCAAGTTCTCTTTGTACCATCTCTTCTGCATAAAGCACCATGTTATCACGAAGGTAGTCAAAACCAAATTCATTATTCGTACCATAAGTAATGTCACAGTTATAAGCTTCTCGTCTTGTAT
Organism: Cellulosilyticum sp.; assembly: GCA_045612745.1. Taxonomy (GTDB): domain Bacteria; phylum Bacillota; class Clostridia; order Lachnospirales; family Cellulosilyticaceae; genus Cellulosilyticum. The sequence continues at coordinate 23,240 of JAZKZQ010000197.1, forward strand.
TATTATCCATTTGACTTAAAATACAACCAACTGTAAGACCAAGCCATCTGTATAATTCACCCATTTCCTCAGCATCACGTTGTGCAAGGTAATCATTAACTGTTACAACATGTACACCATTTCCTGATAGGGCATTAAGATATACTGGTAATGTTTCCGTTAAAGTTTTACCTTCCCCTGTTCTCATCTCTGCGATACGACCGTTATGAAGTACAATACCACCCATTAATTGTACGCGGAAATGCTTTTTACCAAGTACACGCCATGCAGCTTCTCTACATACTGCATATGCTTCTGGTAAGATATCATCTAAGCTTTCGCCGTTTGCAAGACGATTTTTAAACTCCTCAGTTTTTGCTTGAAGCTGACTATCTGTAAGTTTTTGCATTGCTTCGTCATATGACTCAATTTTTTGTACGATTGGTTCAATTCTTTTGAGTTCTCGCTCTGAGTGAGTCCCAAAAATTCTGTCGATTAGTTTCAAATTCTTCACCCTCTTTATTTATTTTAATGCTTTTATGCTAACACTGCCTAGTTCACTTATGTCTAAAACTTTATTTGAAGTCTAGTAACTTAAGCTACTTACTCAAAATTTAACCTAAGCTACTTTCTTTATTACCTATATCTATATTATAAAAATGTTGTAAATTTATAATAAATGTTAGCTTTAAGTATATCAAATATTATACATTATTACAACCTAAGGCTCTATCCAATTATAGCCATTCTATTATATTTCAAAAATTATTTTTTTTCAATTGTTTATAATATTTTTTACATTCTCTTATTTTTATAACATAAGATAAATTCATTATCTCACTTTAATAATCTTATTCTACACTTTATAAATAAAATACCTACAAGATTTTTTATTTTAACTTGTAGGTATCTTATTTATTCTGCTTTTAGATCAACATGACCTTTAGCTTTGTTATACACCATATGCACTTTATAAAATACATCTGTTTTATCCAAAGAAATTGCTACTGCATAAGCTTCTTCTTGTGGTGTAAATTCTTGTGTAAATATGCTATTCCCTTCATTATCTATCACTTCTATACGAATACTACCTTCTTCAACATAAACCTCTCCACTTATGAGCTGACGTGAATCTTTTTTTATGTTAAAGCGTTTTGTATCTGTTCCATCTTTATAAAAAAAGCTTGATTTAAACTGATTCCCTATATTATTTTCCACATTCATAATAGCTATATTCTTAGGGGCATAATTTGTTCTAAATGCAATATTTCCAATTCCAAATGTGGCCACTACAACAATTATAATTGTACCTAAAAAGATAGCCAGAATCACACCTATGGCCCTGACAATATTCGTCTTAGGAAAAATCTTAATAGCCTTAGGCAACTCTAAATATTCCATAGATTCTCCGCAGTATGGACATATTTTTAATTCTGGTTCTACTGGTCTTTTACAGCCTTTACAAAATACTACGAAACTACTACCACATTCTGGGCATACATTATAATCCTCTTTTATCTTTGTCTGACATATAGAACAAGTCACTTTCTTAGGTGTAGTACTCCTTACTACCAAATAAATAATGACACCTATAAAGTTAGGTATAATGATTGCTGCTATTGTCCATAATATTGCATTTAAACCTAGTGCCTTAGCATCCTTATAAACCACAAAACCTATCGTAATAACTAGCCCTAACATGATGCCAACTACTATTCCCATCATAATAAAGTTTACTGCCATCTTTCTTCCTCCTTACTGATTTTTTGCACATATGGCATAAAAATACATCCTATAATAATTAAAACATTACTGCATATTAAGCTTATCAAGCCAATCTTTACAATACCATTTATCCCCTTCACTATGAAGCTTCCACCTATTACTACCATCATCCATATTAAGTGAAGTATAACGATATATGTTAAGGCTTTCATACTTTCCTTCTTATGCCTCTTTTCTTCTACTAACCACGCTTTTCGCCTTGCTTTATAAACAACTTTTGCATCTACTGTTAACGCTTTATTTTGAAGCTGTTCTTTCAGTAAGACCTCTAATCTTTCATCAGTCACAAAAACCCTCCTTCTCTAAATAATATTTAAGCTTCTTTTTGCCATCATATATTCTTGACTTAACTGTAGATTCTTTGATATCTAATATTTTACTAATCTCCATATAACTTAACTCTTCTTCATAAGCTAGGATAATGGGTAATTTATATTTATCATCCAATCTATTTAATGCACCTCTTAAGTACTGATGGTCTTCATTCTTTAATATACTAGCTTCTATATTTTCATGTTTATCTTCTAAGTCATTGTCTTCTTCTGACCATATAATGACCTTAAGCTCTCGTTTAATCCGTCTTAACCGATCTCTATAAATATTTACAGCAATTTTACTTAGCCACGGATAAAAGGCCTTTGTTTCATCATATGATTGTACATTTTCTAAGGCTTTCACCCAAGTGTCCTGAAAAAGCTCTTCTGCGTAAAAAGTATTTTTCTCAAGATATAAGCACAAACGATATAACTTGTCTCTATGCTCATAAATGAGCTGATTGATGTCCACTTCTCTCCCCCTTTCATCATTCTCTCTTCATTAAGATATACGTTCATCACTTTTTAAAGTTGGAATATTTTAAAATTTCATTAACTAAATTTATTTTTATCTAAACACAAAAGGAGGATGTTGCAAAGTAATTACTTTACAACACCCTCTTTTTATTTACTCTTCATCAAGTACTGGCTCAATTAAACCATATGTACCATTTTTTCTTTTATAAACTACATTAACTTCTTCTGTATCTGCATCTAAATATACGAAGAAATTATGTCCTACAAGTTCCATTTGGAGAACTGCTTCTTCAGCATCCATTGGCTTGATGGCAAATTGTTTTCTACGATCAATCTTAATTTCTTGCTCATCTTCTACTTCTTCACGAAGGAAGTCTGTTGCAAATTGACTGACATCATTTCTATGTTTACTTTTTAATTTATTCTTAAATTTATTAACCTGTTTTTCGATAACATCAACTGCATCATCCATAATGCTATACATATTTTTGCCTTCTACTTCAGCACGTAATACAGAACCATTAAATGGAATTGTAATCTCAATAATATGACTAATTTTCTCAACAATAAGAGTTACTTGAGCTTCAACACTATCATTAAAATATTTATCAAGTTTTTCAAGTTTTTCTACTACTGCATTTTCTAAT
>JAZKZQ010000198.1:0-4756 GCA_045612745.1 Cellulosilyticum sp.
TTTTATTTTTTCTTTATTATCACTTTTCACACATATATTATTCTTAAAATGTCTAAATTTGAAAGCAATAAAAAAGCACTACCAACTTTTTAATAGTTGATACTGCTTCTTTATAATTGCATATCTATTGTAAGCTTACCTATTATTTAAGCCCATTTTATTAACATAAAACCCTTTTATAATTGCAGACCTCTTTGTCATTTAACAAATCTATTCCCCCATCATCGCCACTTCTACTGTTGGGTAAAAGTGTTCTATAATCTCCATATAATCCTTCCCCATATCTGCCATGCCTTTTGCTCCGTCTTGGCTCATGCCTACACCATGACCAAATCCACCGCCATAAAGTGTGAAGCTACCATCATCATTGCTATCTATGGCAAAAAATGCACTTGGTAATAAGGACATATTCCCAGATAAACTTCCATCACTTCTTGTGACTTGTAATGACTGCTTTTCATTGCTCGCGAACAAACTACGAATAAGGTATTCTGTATTAACTTTAACCGTAGCATTCTCACCTTCTACTTGCAAGGCTAATATGTTACCGCCTTCTCCTCTTCCCATAACTTTGAACCCTTCAATGGTGCCTATATCTTTTACTGTTTTGCTTTCCCAGTCCCCTGTCTTAGTTTTTACTTTTACAAGACTTTGAGAACTTTCACTAATCTTTTCAATCACTGGCTTTATAAGATCAGTCAGTTCTTTTTTTGTAAGAGTTACTTTCCATCTAAACCAAGGTGAGTCTTCGTCATAAGCTTCTAAATCTTTTGCATCTAATTTAAAGAATTTCTTTGCTTCTTCTTCATTTTGCATATTACTCACTATATCTTTTCCTTCATACTGTTTTTCCGAAGTTAAATACTCAGGCGTATAGCTGGGAAAACTTTCACCTGCCCACACCTCACCATAGTTGGCTGTATAGCCGCAGGAAGTTGCAAAAAACTTACTACTAATGGGTTGCCCTTCTTCACTTTTTAATATCTGTCCTTCAGTAAGTAGCGCTGCTTTATAAGCATCCTCATCAGGGCTGGTGTTATTATAAACCTGAGAGGCAGTCGTATCGTCAATTTGTGCTCCATAACTAGTAAACTTTTCACCTTGCATAGCCGCATAAGCATAAGTTCTAGCTGCTATAGCTTGCACTTTTAAAGCCTCTATCCCATAACTAGTTGGCATTTCACTTGGAATAACCCCTGCTACATAATCCTCCATATCCACTTCATTAATAAGAATATAATGATCTCCTTCTTTTCTAACTTCCAAAGCCCCCTTATACATAGGGGTACCACTTGCCTTCGTAATTGTATAAATAGCTAATTGACTTTCTTTACTGACAGGCTCAAATCTGACTACATCAACCCCTTCTATCCATTTAAGATCAGTATCCTTCCAGTATGTACCTGCTTTTAACTTTGAAGCTTCACCATTATAACTGATCTTATATTCTCCATCTCCCTTGAGCTTTACACTTATTTGATTATACTCACCACCATCTGATAACAGCACTCTTATTGTTGTACTACTTTTTGTATTACTTTTTGTATTACTTGTAACTTTAACTGCTTCCCTAGCTTGTGTTTGTTCCCCTATACATTCTTCAAAGGCTATAGCCATATCTCCCTCTAGGACTAGGGCACCACATTTGCCTTCTTCATTTAAGGAAATCCCTTTATTTTCATAAGTTAAATGCAATTTATTTACTTCTATAGTTACCATTTTTTCATTAACCTTTTCAATCTGACACGTCTTAATGACACTTTGTTCGCCTAGTATACCTTCAATGTTTAAGATTTCATTTTTCTTAACTACTGCACGTACTGTTTTTCCCTTTAAAGGTTCTAATATTAAGCCTTCAAAATGATAAATTCCTCCCGCTGATGCCAACTGCCAAGCATTTAATCCTACATTATCAGCAGGTGTGGCTAAAATAACGATATCCCTTTCTTCTACATCTAATGATTTGCCTACAGCTTCTAATACCTTTTTATAGGTCTGCATAAAAGCATTTACAGAAATATTTTCATTTAGTGCTTCTTCATCCAATTCTAAACTTATATGATACTTATCACCAAATGCCATTTTTAAAACATCTTCTACTTGTTTATATGTAATAGGATTTAAGGCCTCTTCTATTTTTAAAGCTGTAATCCCTAAATCCTCTTCTAATACTTTATAATACTTTTCATACCATAGGGCAGTTTCATCCTCTTCTATCTTATCCTCTGCCAATGTCAAATCTATAATCTTAGCCACATAGGCTTGAGTACAAGGTATTTCATAGGCCTTAATCTCCTGCACATTTTCTTTACTCAAAAATCCACCGCCATTCCTAGGCAAAATAGCTTGTCCTACTGCTATATACCAAAAAAACACTAATAGCATCACCCCACATATGGTTTGCAACGGTTTAATCTGTCTTACTTTCTTGGTTTTAGCTGGCTTATCCTCTTCCTTCATCTGTTTAATCAGCATCCCCCATCCCTCCTCATAAGTACTTTGTCAAATCTCTTCATATATACTTATGCCGACAAATCTTCTTTTATTACTATTTGTTTTTTTTCACTAAAAAAGGACTACCTTAAAACTTACCATTCGTTTTAAGATAATCCTCTTCATATACTTTATTTATGATTTTTAGCACAGTCTGGACAAATACCTTTTATCTGTAAATTATGCTCTGTAATAACAAATCCTGTTTCTTTACTTAATATTCTACTAAAAGCTTCTAGTGGGCACTGCTCAATAGTAACATGCTGATGACACGCTACACACTCCAGCTCATGGACATGATTATGACGCTTTAGCTGATAATAAGTTTTACCACCTGGCTCACCTGCTTTAGTAACTGCTCCTTTTTCACTTAAAGTACCAAGGGTTCTATAGACAGTAGAATAATTCATATGCGCTTTATCTTCTACTTTTTCGTAAATTTCATCAGCAGTTAAAGGCTCTTTAGCCGCCTCTAAGATTGCTATAATGATTTTACGTTGTTTTGTAACTTTAATACCTAAATGTACCAAGATTTCTTCGTCCATATCAACCCCTCTTTTCAAACCTCTAAATCATTAGCTGTATCAGCATCCCTGCTACCGTGCCTAAAATGTATAAGAGTCCTACAATCTTTAAATTCTCTTTCAAATTTTTATTGACTTTAAATAAAACTACAAGGCCAATTCCTGCCCCTGTACATAAACCTGCAATGAGTGATCCAAAGCTTAAGCTTCCTGCAATAAACATTTCTGTAATCACAATAGATGCTGCACAGTTTGGAATAAGTCCAATGAGTGCTGCTAATGCTGGTTGCCATACGCTATTTGTGAGTAAGATTGTCCCTAATGAATCTTCTCCTACAAATTCAATTATACCATTAAGTATTAAGTTAATCACTAAAATATATCCAAAAACTTTGAAAGTATGTACTAATGTACGCTTCCAAATCCCTCCTGTTTCTCCACCACAACATGTACTCCCACAACAATGTTTATGACTAAGCTCTTTCTCTATAGCTGCTACTGCACTTTCTTTTCGGCTCATCATAAAGTCAAGTACAATACCAATTACAATTGCCAAAACAACTTTCATAACAAGTACTAAACCTATGGTTTTTAACATGCCTGGATTCGCAAATAAAATAGGGATTGCTTCATCTGAGGTAGAAATAAAAATCGCCATTAATGTACCAATACTAATTAGACGTTTACTATATAAATTTGCTCCTACTACTGAAAAGCCACATTGTGGTAAACATCCTACTAAACTTCCAACTACAGGACCAATACCTTTCTTACCTATTAACTTTTCATATTTACTCGTAGCTTTTTTCTCTTCTAAGTAATTGATTAATAAATATACTAAAAATAAAAACGGTAGCACTGTAAAACTGTCTAAAAACGCGTGCGATATGGTATGCTCTATGCCATGTAATATTGCTTCCACTCTGCTCATCCTCCTTTTGCAAATAATTTGCATCTGCATTTTATTATACGCTTATTGCAAATGATTTGCAATACCAGGCAAACTGTTTTTTATGCTGCCTCATCACATTGTTTTAAAAGACACACCTTTTCATTTTGAGGTAATGGCTCATGATGCCTTTTTATCACTTGTAAAAACTCTTCTTCATAATCACCTAAATTGCAAAGCAGCTCATAACTCATTTTAGGATGATCATAATAGCATTTAACCATTTTAAGTGCTTTTACCTGCTTTATTTTCCCCCTAGTCAATTTATCTAATACAACAATAATACTTTTTTCTATGGGATTTAGGGGATACTTTATCTTTCCAATATCATGTAGAAGTCCGATGCGAATAGCTTCTTTTTCTTCTGCTACATTTTTTCCTCCCCCTATTGTTATCATACTCTTAGCTACTCTTAAACAATGGGTTTGCTCATAAACCTTTAGCTTAAAAAAGAGTTCCTGCTCCTTTTCATTTAAATAAGTTTTTACAAACTTCTTATCTTCCGCCGTCATTTTAGCTGTTATGGCATATATAAATTGCTTTACACGCTGAATCATAGTTACCCCCTTTATCATACACCTTTTCTTATTATAGATGTTCCCTATACACCTTATGTATATTAATATTATAATTTATTTTTCATAATAAAAAAGGGGATGTCGCGTAATTAATCAATTAGATTAGTTGGGCGACATCCCTACTTTTATACAAAAATTTAAGGCAGGGGATAATCCCCTGCCTCTGTTGTTATACTAAGTTTATGAAAGACATCGTAAAACAACAAAAACAG
>JAZKZQ010000199.1:0-39908 GCA_045612745.1 Cellulosilyticum sp.
ACAGCCCAATTATTAAGTCTCATTTGATAAGTAGTTTTATCTATGATAGTGCACCTCCTAAAACTAATAGTTTATTAAAGTTCTCTATAATTGTCTCAAAAAAACTACTAGTTTTCGAGGTACGAGCTATTTACCGTTTACGAGAAAAGTATCTGTTTTGAGTTATTTCGCCGTCGGTAATTACCTAGTACATTATTTTGTAAGCTGTCAAGACTGGCGAACCCCTTTAAAAAAATGCCCATTTAAGGGTTCTTTTTCATGCCCCAAAATATAATTATTTACACTAAACCACCTACCATCTTGAAATTTAGTGTAACTAATCTTTGATTTTTATTTTTCATAGATTACTTTATACTATCTGAAAAATTATGACTTAGACATATTATATCACATACTCTAAATTCTATTTTGTCTGTAATTCATTTAATATAAATCCCCCCATTATAGCTATAGCTCCTACTACTGCCATTGCAGGGTGAAGCATCATTCTTAGTTTCTTTCTTTATTAAAAATATTGTAATCAAACTAATTAGTATATATCCAGTAATCGCTACAATCGAAGCTTCAATACCAAAATCAGAGCCTGATAATAATGGTGTATTAAAGGAATAAACAATAGAAAATATAGCCTTATTATTTACCTCTTGTCCAAATGAAACAATATTGCTTATTATTGTCATATTCCATATAACATGAGTCAGTGCACTTCCCCAAATTGAATTATTTTTGTATGTAATAAGTGAAAACATAATACCTACTAAAGTCCCACTAAAAATTAAAAGTATCAAACCTATAAAACTAAACTGTTGCATAGATGGAATATGTAATAGACTAAATATAAAAGATGGTAAAATGATTGCTATATGTTTATTCCATTTAACTTCTATTAATTTCATAATATATCCCCTAAAAACTATTTCCTCTAAAATGCCAGCATTTAGTGCTGGAAATATTGCTGATAAAACAGTAGTAATAACTACATTGCTTTTTAAATTACTGTTATATGACAATTTCCCAATAAAAATAAATACTATAATTACAATAGATGGAAGTATTACTGCCAATACAAAGTCAATAAATTTTATATTTAGCTTACCACTTCTAAAATATTGCATGTTACTATGAAGAAACTTGTTTGTATATAAGTTAAATAATAAATATGTTACTCCAATACAAGCCATAACACGCAAAGCATGATTTATCCATCCATACGGGAAATTAATGATTCTAGTCATTATATCAAATGGTATGGAACTAATGAAATTTCCTATAAACATAATTCCAAACACTCCAACAATATGTAGTATTGTTCTAGGTTTAGATAGCTTTTCTAAGTATTTTGTCATCCTTACTTTCCCCCTCACAAAAATATAAATATGTTCTTTTATTAATACAAAAAACTCTCCTATTCTATGGGTTATTTCCTACCCAATAAATCAGAAGAGTTTGTAGGTATTATTTAAAAATGTTTATTGGCATCAAACTAAAAATTTCGCATTTACACCAACCAACAAAAATGTTAGTTGCTCTCCCTATTTCTTGTAAGCTCTTGAGTATCAATACTCTATCCTACTTGCATTTCAAGACGAAGTCTATCTGCAATGAGTGCAATAAACTCACTATTTGTAGGTTTTCCTTTACCGTTATTGACTGTGTAACCAAATAACATATCAATTGTATCCATTTTTCCTCTAGACCATGCCACTTCAATGGCATGACGAATAGCACGTTCTACACGGCTTGGTGTCGTATTGTACTGCTTTGCAATATTTGGATAAAGCTGTTTGGTAATAGAATTTAAGATATCCATATCATTGATTACCATAATAATTGCATCTCTTAAGTATTGATAACCTTTAATATGTGCTGGTACACCAATTTCATGAATAACACTTGTAACCTGTGTCTCTAAATGGTGAGCTGTTGGCATACCTTTTGATTTAGGTAATAATTGTGTACTTACTGCTACTTGAGCTGCTGCAGTGATAGGTGCTGTCACTTTGCTTACTGCTGTAGCTTTTAGTTGACGAATACGATTAATAAGTGTATCCATGTCAAATGGTTTTACAATGTAATATTCTGCACCTAAAGATAGGGCACGTTCTGTAATTTTATCTTGCCCCACAGCTGAAAGCATGATAAAAAGTGGCTTTTTCTCAAAAGTCATTGTTGTAACACGTTCTAATACACCAATCCCATCTAAGTAAGGCATAATCACATCTAAAATTACAATATCTGGTTTATCTTGTTCAATAAGTGTGCATGCTTCTTCACCATTAGATGCTACACTTATAACCTCCATATCTTCCTGTCTATTTATGAATTCCTTTAAAATATCTGAAAAATCTTTATTATCATCTGCGATTAGTATCTTCATTGTTGTGTCTAACAAAAGTATCCCCCCAATAATTCATTTTTTTTAATATTTATAACATTTATATTATTCATTATACTATATCATTAAAAAAAATCAATACCAATATCTGTAAATTTTATTTCATTTTTACATATTTTTCTATCTTTTATCATTATTAATCATATTTTCAATAAATATTCCATACCCACGAGCAGGGTCTTGAATGAATACATGTGTTACTGCACCTACTAATTTGTCATCCTGTATAATAGGGCTACCACTCATACCTTGTACAATACCACTTGTTAATGACAAAAGTTTTTCATCTATAATTTTAATTACCATTCCCTTAGAAGGTGCGCTACTATACTTTGAAACTTTTTGTATCTCTACATCATAAAGCTGTGGGCCTTCTTGTGTTAAATCTGCTAAAATACTTGCCTTTCCTTCATGAACTTCATCTTGGAAAGCTATAGGCATAGGTGAAAAGCTAAGATCTTCAGTAAAACTTTCATTTAAAGTCCCAAAAATCCCCAAAGGTGTGTTCTCTAAAACTTCCCCATAAACTTCTTTATCATAATCTATAATGCCACTTATTTCACCAGGCTTACCTTTTGAACCCTTTTTTATTTGTGTAATATTAGTATTTACAATATCCCCTTCTCTTACAGGCATTAGTTTTTTAGTTTCTGAGTCTGTAATGCCATGACCTAAAGCACCAAATTCACCTGACTTAGGTTCTACATAAGTAATGGTTCCAATTCCTTGTATACTATCTCTAATCCATAAACCAATTTTATATACATCATCTGAAGGAGAATATACAGGCATAAGCATCTTTTCTAGTAATTCATCATTACGTTTTATGGTTAATTTAAGTGATTTACCTTTAGAAGCTTCTACTGCTTTTTTTAAATCTTCCTTCTCTTGTAATTCTTTATCATTACAACTTAATATAATATCTCCCGGTTCTACAATTCCTTTACAAGGGGAAATACTTTTACCCTCGGCCTCAAAACTTCCTACGCCTAAAACTAAGATTCCTTCCATATTCACACGAATACCTACAATTTCCCCACAAGGAATTACTTCTTCATAAGGTATAGCTTCTACTGCTACAGTTTTTAAAGGAATTAAGCCAAAAAATGAAAGTTTAACATCTAATTTTCCTTCATCTACTACAGTCATATAAAAGGGCTTACTTAAATTGATATTATTATCCTGTATAAGGGTATGGTCCACATTAGAAAGCTGTAAACTACTATCTCCCTTAAAACTTGCTTTAATAGGAATGGAAAAATTAAATAAATGCTCTTCACCTGCAATAATACGTACCTGCGTAGGTAAATAAAAATATGAAATCAAAAAAGGACCACTGACCATAAGGGTGATCACTATTGTTATAATACTTATAAAAAATAGCTTCTTACCTCTAGCTTTCATGTATTCACATCCTAATTTTCTACTGTCATATTTTTAAGTTAACCTTTTTACAAAGCATTTATACAAGTTTAATAAAAAAGTTTAAAGCATAATAACCTTTAAAACATGTTAAAAAGAGGTTGTTGTAAAATAATTTATTATTTTACAACAACCTCTTTAATTTTCTTCTTTTATCTTTCTAGTGTACAAGTACCTAGCAGGTCATCTTGTAACACCCTCTTTTTAGCAACTTTTTTTGTAATGCGTTGCTAAAGTTTTAATTTCAGCAGCACTTTGAAGTGTACTTTGGGTAACAATCCCTCCCATTAATCTGCAGAGCTCTTCATGAATTTTTGTTTCTTTTAGTTCTTCTAGATGGGTTGTGGTACGTTCCTCATCTACACGTTTCTCTATGAGATAGTGGGTATCACCCATAGCTGCAATTTGTGGTAAGTGGGTAATACATAATACTTGTCGGTCCTTTGCAATAACCGCAAGCTTTTCCGCAACTTTTTGTGCTGCCACTCCACTAATTCCAGTATCAATCTCATCAAAAATAACTGTGCTAATGGTATCACCCAATACAAGAACAGTTTTTATAGCTAACATTACCCTTGAAATTTCTCCACCTGAAGCAATTTTAGAAAGTGGATGTAAATCGTCTCCTAAATTGGTACGAATTAAAAATTCCACTTCATTTTTTCCATGGATATTAAAAGTATCTAACTCATTAATATCCACTTCAAATTTAGCATAAGGCATTTGAAGGTCATGCAAATGACCATCAATGGCTACTTCAATTTTTTCAGCAATTTCCTTGCGTCCTTTAGAAAGTACTGTTGCCATTTCATTGAGTCTACACTCTAATTTTTCACGTTCTTCGATAAGACGTTCCTTATTTTGCTCGCCATCTAAAAGTTCTTCTAGTTCTTTTTCACATTCTGTTTTATAAGCTAAAATTTCTTCGATAGAGTTACCATATTTTTGTTTCAAGCGATAAATTACATCTAAGCGTTGTTGAATTTCTAAAAGTAATTCTGGTGAATACTCTACCTCATCTGTATAACGTCTAATTTGATAAGTTGCATCTTGTAATTCTGCTTGTATTGATAAAAACTGATCATATAAACTTCTAATTTCAGCTGTAATATCACTAATATCTTGAAGTGCCTGAATAGCTTGTCCTAATAATAAAGTTGCACTTGCTTCTCGTTCGCCATCGAGTAAATTATAAGATTTTTGGCACTGAATCATAATTTTTTCTGCATGTGAAAGTACCTCATATTGTTCTTTGAGATCTTCTTCTTCATGTAACTTTAACTTAGCCGCACTAATTTCTTCCACTTGAAAACTAAGCATATCACGCATTTGTAAACGCTTACGATCATTATCACCAATCTTATTAAGGGCAGTTGTTACTTCTTGCCAACGTTCATAGGTCTTTTTATATTCTTCTTTTAGATTGATAAAATCTTTTTCACCGAAACTATCTAATAATCTTATATGTGTTGCAATATCTAGCAAAGATTGAGGTTCATGTTGTCCATGAACGTCTATAAGTAATGTTGAGAGTTCTTTGACCACTTGACGTGTAGCTGTAGCACCATTGACCTTATAATAAGTCCGTCCTGATTGATAAATACCTCTTTCAATAATGATTTCCTCATTTTCATAAGAAATACCTTGTGTCTCCAAATATTTCAGTGCCATGCCTACTGTATCTTTAAATCCTAAAATCACAAAGGCATAATCTTGTCCTTTTCTAATAATATGCTTAGAAGTGCGATTACCTATAGCAAATTGGATCGAGTCAATAAGCATAGATTTCCCCGCCCCTGTTTCACCACTAAATATATTTAGTTTAGGGTTAAGGCTTAGCTGTACCTCTTCAATTAACGCAATATTATTAGCTTTTAAATAGGTTAACACCGTTAGATTGCCTCCTTAAACCTATGAATTTAAAATATCTTTAAATTGATTCATAACCTCTTCTATATGGTCTAAATGCTTGACCGCACAAAAGATTGTATCATCCCCTGCTAATGTGCCTACAATCTCAGTAAAATTAAATGCATCAATTGCAGAAGCAACTGCATTTCCCATACCTGTCAAAGTACGAATGATGACAATATTGCCTGCAAAATCCATACTAACAAATGCATCTTTGAAAACACGAATAACTTTCTCAGATACTTGTTGTTCAAAATTAGCAAGTGCCACATATTTTTGTCCACCACTACGACTTGCCACCTTTGTCAGTTTAAGCTCACGGATATCTCTCGACACAGTAGCTTGAGTTACACTAAACCCTTCATTTTCTAGTGCTTGTGCCAAATCTTCTTGTGTTTCAATATCCTGCCTTTGTATAAGTCCCAGTATTGTAGACTGTCTTTGTTCCTTCATTCCCATAATTTTATCGCCTTCTTTCTACCATCTTATCACGCAATATATCAAAAAATTTACGTTCTGAGCATTTAATGAGTTTTGTCTCATAGAGTGACTTTTTTACTTTTATCACATGCTGTGGTGTTAAATACATCTTTAATTTACCATCTATACTAAGTGCCATGTTTTTATCATGGGCTTCTAATGTTCTAATTTCTACCACATCTTCTTTTGAAACAACAATAGATTTTGAATAAAGCGTATGTGGACAAATTGGGGTAATCACATACGTACTTGCTCCTGGCACTACAATAGGTCCCCCCGCCGATAAATTATAGGCTGTAGAGCCTGTAGGTGTTGAAATAATAATACCATCTGCCGGATAAACATCACATAGTTCTTTATTAATGCTAATTTGAAAATCTACAATACGGGCAAAACTACCTCTTGTGACATTAATATCATTAAGTGCATGAAATACCTGTACATCTTCTCCAGGACCTATAACTGTAGCAGATAACATCATACGTTTATCAATAGTATATTCCTCATTTAATATCTTCTTTAGGGCAACTTCCATATCTTTTAATTCAATATCTGCTAAAAATCCTAAACGCCCTAAATTAACACCAATAATAGGTACATCTTGTTTACAAGCGTCCTCAGCTACACTTAAAATAGTACCATCTCCGCCAATGACAATGATGCAATCACACTGCCTATATAAATTATTCCTATCTAAAATCCCTATCTTCGTATCTAACAATTCTGCCACTTCTGCCATAGCATATACTTCTAAACCTTCTTTTTCAAGCCATGATACAATTTGCTTTGTAATACCAAAATCTTTATCTTTAAATCTATTAGGAATAATGCCTACACGCTTCATCAGAGATCCCCCCGTTACCTATAAACTTTGATGTGATGCTGTTACAATCTCATGAACTACCTTATCCTTATCTAGAACATAATCATCTGTTTGCTTTTTACTCAAATGAATAAGATATTCGATATTCCCTTCTGGACCTTTAATTGGTGAAAAGTCTAAGCCTAGCACACCAAAGTTTAATGTCTTTGCATAATTCCATACATTATGAATTACTTGCTCATGTACTTTAGGATTTCTAACAACCCCATGTTTTTCAACCTGCTCTCTACCAGCTTCAAACTGCGGCTTAATAAGTGCCACAACTTCTGCATCACTACTTAAAAGTAAACTAACTGGTTCTAATACCTTTGTAAGCGAAATAAATGAAACGTCAATTGAAGCAAATTCAATATCATCTTCTAAACGGTCTCTTGTTAAATAACGAATATTCGTTTTTTCCATACATACCACTCTAGCATCTTGCCTAAGTTTCCAAGCAAATTGCCCATAGCCTACATCTACAGAATACACTTTAACAGCACCATTTTGTAACATACAATCTGTGAAACCACCTGTAGAGGCACCTACATCCATACATACTTTATCTTGCAACGTAATATCAAAATTAGCCATAGCTTTCTCTAATTTTAAACCACCACGGCTTACATATTTCATCTTTTCACGTACCTCAATCGTACTACTACGTTTAACTTTAAGCCCTGGTTTATCTTCTCTTTGTCCATTAACGAAAACAACACCTGCCATAATATAAGCCTTTGCACGTTCCCTAGATTCTGATAATCCTCTTTCAAAAATAAGTACATCTAGTCGCTCTTTACTATCTAATATTTTTTGATCAATAACAACCTCTACAGTTTCTGCTGCTAGTGCTTTCTCTAGTGCCTGTTGTTCTTCTTCTCTGCCCTTCATCTATTTACTCACTTTCTCTAATATGCTCTAAAATTTTTACTGTTAATGCCTTTGCATCTAGGCCTTCTCTTTCAAGTACAGCATTTACTGCACCATGTGAGATCATGCCACTTTCATAACCAAAGGCTTTTCCTTTAATCTCCTTATTTTGCATCATAAAATATGCAAAAACGCTTTCACCAAATCCACCTTCTAGTATACCATCTTCTAAAGTGAAGAGATAGTCATAGGTATTAGCGATTTCATCTAATCCCTTCTTATCTAATGGGAATAAACAAGGTGCTTCAATAACGGCTAAGCAAATACCTTCTGCTTGTAATAACTCACTGATTTCTAAAGCAGTCTGCATACTACGTCCACTACTTAGAATAGCCATAGTATTGCCCTTCTTTAAAGTTTTCAAACATTGCCACTCACCTAAGTTCATGAATTTTTCATCAATTTGACTAGAACCTCTAGGATAACGGATTGCTACTGGTGCCTGTAAACTTATAGCGTATCGCATAGCTGACGCCATCTCTTCTGGCATTTTAGGTGATAAAATTGTCATATGCGGCATATTTTTAAGAAATGCAATATCATAAATTCCTTGATGTGTTGAACCATCCTCACCAACTATACCTGCACGATCAACCCCAAAGACAACCGGTAATTTTTGCAAACATACATCATGTAAAATTTGATCATATGCACGTTGTAAAAAGGTAGAGTAAATTGCCACAAATGGATGATAACCACCACTTGCCATTCCTGCAGCAAATGTAACTGCATGTTGCTCTGCAATACCTACATCAAAGAAATGTCTTGGATAACGTTTAGAAAATTCTAAAAGTCCTGTTCCTTCTGGCATGGCTGCTGTAATCCCAACTACAGATTTATTCTCTTCTACAATATGACACATGGCCTTACCAAAAGCATCTGAATAAGTACCAGCACCACTTTTACTACTTAGGCTTTCACCTGTGGCAATACAAAATGGTGCTACACCATGAAAACTACTTGGTTTTTCTTCTGCAATACGATAGCCTTTACCTTTTTTAGTTTTTACATGAATTAAAATAGGTCCATTCATGGACTTTACATTTTCAAAAAGATGAATTAATTCTTCTAAATTATGACCATCTACTGGGCCCAGATAAGTAAAACCTAATTGTTCAAACAATGTATTTTGAATCACAAAGCTCTTGACACCTTCTTTGGTGCGTTTAAGAGTTTGTACCATATGTTCGCCCACAACAGGTACCTTGTGAAGTACATCTTCTACATCTGCTTTAACACGTAGGTAATCTTGACTTGAACGCAAATGATTTAAATATTTTCCTAAACCACCTACATTTTTGGATATAGACATCTCATTATCATTTAAAATAACAATCAGATTAGAACCACCACGCCCCGCATTATTTAATGCTTCAAAAGCCATACCACCTGTTAAAGCACCATCTCCAATGATTGCAATAACCTCATGATCTTCTCCTGCCAAATCTCTTGCTTTAGCCATACCTAATGCGGCAGAAATAGAAGTGGAACTATGTCCTGTTTCAAAAATATCATGCTCTCTTTCTATGCGTTTTGGAAAGCCACTCATTCCTCCCATCTGACGCAGATGTCTAAACTCTTTTCTTCTACCCGTTAATAGCTTGTGTACATAAGCTTGATGTCCAACATCCCATATCATTTTATCCTTTGGTGAATCAAATACATAATGAAGTGCTAGGGTAAGCTCTACAACACCTAAATTAGATGCTAAATGCCCTCCTGTTTTTGATAAGGATTGTACTAAAAAACTCCTTGTTTCTTTAGCTAATTGTTCAAGTTCCTTTGCATTTAAATTTTTAATATCTTGTGGGCTATGAATCTTCTTTAATAACTCTAGCATATTCATTCCTCTTTCTTTTCTTAATACTTCTCACTTAATTTTTATATTGACACATTCAATAGCATCTCCTACAAAAAATGACAACCTCTATTAGATTGCCACTTTATATATTGTGCCTTTTACTTTTTAAATTTTATTTTTTAGCATTAAACTGTGCCTTTGTGTCGACTGATCACCAACTTCTCAAAATATAAGAGAATAATCCTTGCTAATACCTTATGGTAATTTTAATCCTAAGTCGTACATCAGCCCCATATGAGGCTGTGTACAAACATAGATAACGCATCTTATTTTTGAAAAGCACGTCATCAGTCGCTTTTTAACATTATAACAATAAGCCTACGTTTTTTCAACGTTAGGCTTTACATGTATGCTAAAAGACCGATAACAATTCCTAAAATGCCTCCAGCTACAACTTGTAGTGGTGTATGTCCTAAGATTTCCTTAAGACGCTGCTCTGCATTTAAATTTGGGTCTTCTAATACTCTTATAATTTGATTAATCATTGCTGCTTGTTTTCCAGCTTGTAATCTTACATTAGCTGCATCGTACATTACAATAAAACTTAAAACTGCTGCAATGGCAAAATAACTACTATCATAACCTTCCACATGTCCAATGCTCGTGGCAAGTGCCGTTACAAAGGAACTATGTGAACTTGGCATTCCCCCTGATGCAACAAACATTCTAAAATCAATTCTACGCTCTTGTATTAGTGTAATAATAAACTTTAAAGATTGAGCAACGAACCAACTTAAAATGGCTACACCTAGAATTTTATTTGCAAATAATCCTGCAATCCCACTCATTCATCCACCCTCAATTTCTTCTTGTAATAAGCTCTAACGCTAACTCTCTCAATATTTTTGTCTCCCCATTTATATGGTCTAATACTTTAATTGCTTTTTCAGTAAGTACATTTGCAATCTCGTAGCATTCTTCTACAGAGTAAAAACTAAGGTATGTTGTCTTATGATTTTTACTATCGCTTTGAATTGGTTTTCCTAACTCTTCTATTGTTGATGTTTCATCTAAAACATCATCAATAATTTGAAATACCTTGCCAATATATTGACCATATGCTTCTAAGGCTGCAACCTCCATAGGTGAGCCATGGCCTAAGATTGCCCCCATCTTAGTAGCTGCTGCTAAGAGTGCACCTGTTTTATTAAGGTGGATACAATCTAGAGTTTCTAAATCAATGACTTTATCTTCACTGACCATATCTAACATTTGTCCACCAACCATTCCTTCAGCGCCACTTGCCTTGCTTAAAATATGTGCTGCACGTACCTTATCCATATCTTCACTTACAAGAGCATCTTCTAACATAAAGTGGAATGCTTCTGTAAGCAGTGCATCTCCTGCTAAAATAGCTGTTGCCTCATCAAACTTCTTATGATTTGTCAGCTTTCCTCTGCGATAATCATCATTATCCATAGCTGGTAAATCATCATGAATCAGCGAGTATGTGTGAATCATTTCAATGGCACATAAAAATCTGCTAATATCTTCTTTTCCACCCACACTTTCGTAGGCAAGCTGCATAAGTACTGGTCTAATTCGCTTGCCACCTGCTTGCAAACTATAATTCATGGCTTCATATAATCTACTAAAGCCTTCTCTTGTACCTACGGGCAAAGCTTTTTCTAAATAAGTATTAACTTGTGCCTTATAGGCTGCATAATCTTTTGCCAAGTTTAATCCTCCTGTTCTATTTTACGATATTGCCCCTGTTCATATACGTATATTTCTTGTTCTGCTTTAGTTAAAATTTCATTACAAAAAGCTGCCAAATCCATACCTTTTTTATATTCCTTAATACTTTCTTCTAAAGTAATTTCGCCACTTTCAAGACGTTTTACACTTTCTTCAAGGGCTAAAAGCGCTTCTTCAAAATTTTTTGCTGGTTTTCTAGCCATTATTTTATTCCTCCTTGCCTCTAGCTATGTCACATACACTCGCACTAAAGCTACCATCTGCTATTGTAATTTTAAACCGATCTTCCATCTTAATATCCTTAATAGACTTTACAATATTGCCTTCACTATTCTCCACAAGTGCATAACCTCTTTTTAAAGTATTTAATGGAGAAAGTTTCTCTAAATTTTGTAATGCTATCTCATATGCCTTACTGCTTTCATTTACCTTCTTTGTAAATCCATAGTTTATAGCCTGCATGAGATAATCTACCTCTTGCATCTTATTTTTATAAAATAAGTCTTTCTTTGCATAAATCGGTCTACTTGTTAAATATTCTAATTGACTTTTTGCATTTTTAAGTCGTGCTTTTACTGTGTACTGCATATTCTGCATAGTACGTTCTATACGTGATTCTAACTCTTGCTTTGAAGGGATAACTATTTCTGCTGCGGCAGAAGGTGTTGCTGCCCTTTTATCACTTACAAAATCAGAGATGGTAAAGTCTATCTCATGGCCAACAGCAGATACAATAGGAATTTCCGATTCAAAAATTGCCCACGCTACTGCCTCTTCATTGAAAGCCCACAAGTCTTCTATAGACCCACCACCTCTGCCTAATATAATTACATCTACCTTTTTTTCTTCATTAGCAAGCTTAATGGCGTCCACAATTTCTCCTACTGCATACTCTCCCTGTACATGAACAGGATAAATATAAAGCGGGATACTTGCACAACGCCTACTTGCAACTTGTCTAATATCCTGAATTGCTGCACCTGTAATTGATGTAATAATGCCTACACGTCCAGGAAATACAGGTATTTGTCTTTTATATTTGTCATCAAACAAGCCCTCAGCAGCAAGTTTCATCTTAAGTGCTTCAAATCTTTCATATAAAACACCCATACCTTGTTTTTCTACATCTTGTACATACGCCTGATAACCACCAGTTTTTTCATAGATTGTAATACGTACTCTTGCATAAATTTTCATGCCTTCTGTTAGTCTAAAAGAGAGCCTTTTAGCATCTCTTTCAAACATCACAGCATTAATACTGGCTCTTTCATCTTTAATTGTAAAATACACATGTCCTGAATGATGATACTTACAGTTTGAAACCTCACCTTGAAGCCATAAGTCATTTAGCATATAATCTTCTTCTATGAGGTGACTGACATAACGATTCACTTCCCATACAGATACAATTTTTCTTTTCATTCTAAGCCTCTACTTTTCTAAGCTTTTTAACTTAATTTTCTTTAAGCTTCGCTTTGCTTAAGGACACTTCCTAAAACACCATTAATAAATTTAGATGATTTTTCAGTACTATAAGCTTTTGCAATTTCAAGCGCTTCATTTACTGCTACTTTATGTGGTACATCTGTATACTTAAGTTCATAAATTGCAAGTCTTAAAATACTAAGATCTACTTTTGCAATACGATTAATGCTCCAGTTTGTAGCTGATTCAATAATTGCTGCATCAATTGCTTCTTTGTGTTCTAATACACCATAGTAAGTCTCTTCAATAAACTTTTGAAGTCCTTTATTTACGTATTCTGTTTCTGTTACCATTTGCATGCGTTCATTATAAAGACGGTCACAATCCTGTTCTTCATGGAATGTCCCTTCATATAACATTTGCATAATAAGTTCTCTCGCACTACGTCTAGTCATTTTATCCTCCTAATACTTACATCCTACTCTTCTTGACCTTTATCAAAGCTTACACCTACAACATGTACATTAACTGATACAACTTGTAAGCCAGTCATTGTTTCAACTGAGTTCTTAATTTTCTCTTGAATGTCTAAACATACTTTATGAATTTTAACACCGTATTTTACAATAACAGCTACATCTATGAAAACTTCAGCTTCACCAACTTCTACTTTGATGCCTTTAGATTTCTTCTTACCACTAATAGCTTGTACAAAATCTGCTTTGCTTGGAGCAGTACCTACCACACCGCTAACTTCTAAAGTAGCAATTTCTGCAATCACTGCAATCACATCGTCCGCAATTTGAACTTGATCCATTTCACAAGTTGTCTCTAATCCTACGATTTTTTGTTCGTCCATTTTAATACCTCCTATAGCAATAGCTTCATACTTATGTTCCTATTATATACAAAAAAGATAAGCGTTGCAATTTTATTTTAAAACCCCTTAGAAAAAAAAGGAAACCTTACTTAAAAGTATCGCTAATTTTGTAATAAATATTCATATCCACTATTTATATCCCTTATACTGCTAAAAAAATATCATAAAGAAAGATAACTAATTGACCCATCTAACACAAGGTCTAACTAGTTATCTCTCACAAAACATATCTCACCTTTATCTTTTCATCTATTATTTATTTATAGGTGTAATTTTAATTTTTCCAACACTATATCCTGTCTTACGATTAACAATTTCTTCAATTTGCGCAATATCAGAGTCTGTTAATTCACTCTTACTAATAACAACATCTACGCCATCATCATCGATACGTACATAAACTTCTTTAAATCCTTTTGCACGAAGAAGTGCTTCCGCACTACTTTCTTTTTCAATGCGTTCTTGAATAACTAGTAAGCTTTCAGCAGCCTTTGCTTTTGTTTCTTGATCTAAATTTTCATTGGCTACATATTGTGTAAGTTTTTCAACTTGAGAAGCACGACTTTGCTCACGAAGTAATTTCTCTTCTGCAAAGAAATCTGTCTGACCACTTTGTGTGACGTCTTGGTTTGTATTAGCAGCTGCTGTTACTTCACTTGTTACAGGCTCTTTCTTTGTAATAAGTGCTTGGAAACTTTGTCCACCAGTTTGTTCTTCTTCTGGAAGTACGGCATCACTGGTTAAGCCAGATGTGAAATCATTGTTATTTTGAGCAACTTTATCTGCCTTTTGTACATTCTCGCCTTCTACACCACTTGATAACGCTTCTTCGATTTGAGTATTCTTTGCATCATAAGGTTCAAAGAAATCTTCTTCCTCTGGGATATTTTCTTCGTTAAATGTAGTGTTGTCCACCAAGTTCATAGGCATATTGCCATTAGGTTCCTGTGTGTTTAAATAAGCTGCAATAGCAATCATAAACACTAACACAGTAATAATAATTTGATTTCTTTTTACATTAAACATTCCTTTTTCCTCCTAGCATTGTTTTTTTAATACTGAAACTTTATGTACTGGAACATCTAATAGACTCGCAACCGCTTCTATGATTTCACTTCTTACGACGCTATTGTCTGCCCCTTCAGCTAATATAAGTACGCCCTTAATCTCTGGTTTTTTTTCTTTTATTACATAAGGCGTATTGCCACTTTGAAGCACAACCTGATGATTACTACTTATATTCGTACTATTTCTAGTACCTCCTGCCTGATCTTTTTCTTCTGTTTGCTGACTACTTTCATTTTTATCTTCTGCAAGCACTTTCTCTTCACCTGAATACGTTGTTACCATTGCACTAACTTGCCCTACGCCCTCCATCTTTCCTAAAATAGAAACAAGTCTTTTTTCAAGTTGTTGTTCGTAAGTTGTATCATTATTGTTTGTCTCTTTAACTGCTTGTACAGCGGTTGCATTCTTGTTGTTACCACCTGGTAGTGGCATAAAAGTAACTAATACTCCTACTACTGCCACGCCCACTGCAATTAATAAATATTTTTGTCTTCTCCCATCTTTTGCCACTTCTTCAATTTTACCTTTAACCCCCACATGCGTCCCTCCCTTAATTCTTTTGTACTGTAATATATATATTACAGTCTTGTACGTTATAGAAGTTATTCAGACAAGTTTTTATTTTATTTTTTAATTTCTCTTCATCCCCACTTACTGTATCACTTTTATTCCCAATATGTATGGGTGCAATTTCAATGATCCCTTTATTTTCACTCTCTCCTACTGTAATATATATATCTGTCATCATCATCTTGTCATCACACACAACTTGTACCTCTTTTACCCCGATTTGAAGTTCTTTTTCGATAACACTTTTCATTCCCTTTGCATACACTTCTTTTAAACTGTTCCCCTGTTGTTCTACTTGGTCTTCATAGCTACCTACAAGCTTTTCCTTTGAAATACCCAGCTGCTTTTCATATCTTTGAATATATGCTTCATAGCTTTCACCTCCCGTTGGTAATATGGCTATAATCGGTTTTAACAAGGTATAAACTAATATGCAACCTAAAACCAGTTTGATATATTTACGATGGTCTGTTTCTGGAAATACCATCTCAATCACAACCACAAAAAGCATCATCCAAATAAGTAGCTGCATATATCCTCTTATTTGTTCCATCTTTTGCCACCCCTCTTTTAAACCACTTGTCCCCCCACACTCATGCAAACCACTAAAACCACAATACATAAAACGGTTACAATCCCTACAGCACTCATGATAAACTGACATCCTTTAGAGAGCTTTGTGGCAATATTAGCCATCTTCTTATCACCTATAGGTTCAATGACTGCTCCTGCTACCTGATAAACTAATACATATGCAAATATTTTTATAAGCGGAATACTCACAATGATTACAATCCAAAAAATCACACTAATAGCAAAGGTATTCTTAACAAGTCCCAACACACCTGTCACAAACTCTAATGCGCCACTTGTTGCATTCCCTACTACCGGTATAAAAGCAGTGGCTAATTTCAAAGTAGACTTCTTAAGGACTACATCTATGTAAGGCAATGTCATACGATAAATACCCAGTAATGAAATACTGACACCAACAATAGAAACTAAAATCCATTTAATACCTTTATAAAAAAGTTTAATAAACTTATCGATTTTAAATTCACTACTCATTGTACTTACAATCTCTAAAATAACGACTGAAATAATACAAGGTAAAACCAAATACAATATAATGCTACTCATTAAATCTAAACTCGTAACAATCACTGGTGCCATAGCTGCCGACTGACTAATATAACCCGAGGTTGCCATAAAGGCTAGTAACATAGGTAAACATACATACATGACTTCACTTAACTGCTTGATCGTATCCTGTGCTAAATTCACCATTACCTGAAAAGACTGTACAACACTTAAAATAATAACCATATAACAAACAAAAAACCCTATTTTACTGGTGGCCTTTGTTTTAAAGGATGTGGTCAATACTTGCAACAAATTACACATCAGTACAATTAATATAAATCTAGCACCTACTTGTATAAATATCCCAACTTCTTCAAACAAACTTTTTCCAACTATATTTAAAATACCCCCTACTGTTAACTGCTTTTCTCCTTTTAAAAGAGCTGCCATCTCTTCTTTGAAGTTAAATGTTTTATTTCCCGGCATCGCCGTTTGAAGTTTATCTTGCAAGTTTTCGATTTGCTCCCAATTAAATAGTCCCACCCCATAATCAATAATATCTTCTTGTCCCATACTTTGTGCCTTAGTAGAAATCATACATAATATAAAACTTAGGGCAATAACAATGACTAAGCAAATGATTTTCTTTTGTTTCATAGGCCATCCTATCCTTTCTACTCAACTATTTATCCTAACTACAGTAGGTCAGCAATCATCTCTACTAATGCAAAAATCACCGGCGAGGCTACTACAAAGATCATTACTTTACCTGCAAATTGTACCCCACTTCCTAAAGCTTCCTCACCAGCATCCTTACAGAGTTGATAGCCAAACTCTGCAAGATAGGCAATACCTACTACTTTTAGAATAATATTCAAATAAACATTGTCCATCTTAATGCGTAGTGCCAAATCATAAATAATTTGCATGACACTACTAAGCTGGGTTGCAATAAATATTAGTAAAATAACGGCCCCCGCAAAACGAATTGGAACAGTAAATTCACTACCAAATGAATCTATTTTTGTAAAAAGCTTAATAAGTATTGTGGTGGCCACTGCAAAACAAATTAACCTTATAATCTCCATATAAACCTCCCCTTAATAGGCTACTTATCTAAAATGTAAACATAGTCTCCACAACCTTAAAGAGTTGTCCTACATGCTGCGCTACAACATATAGTGCCATAACAACCCCTACTACTGTAATAGGCAAAATAACTTCATCAGCTCCTGCTTTTTTTAGTAATGTATTGATAATGGTAATACAAATGCCTAGCCCTGCTAACTTAAAAATCACATAAATATCAAACACATCGCTTCCCCCTCTTTTTTAAAATCTATATTAAGAAAATACTAATACAAGCACCTATAAAAAAACCTAAGTATTTATTGAGTTTTGTATTCTTTTCATAATGTTTTTTTGCATCCTTCGTGCGCATTTTTAATCCATCTAGAACCATCTCAATATTTTTCCCTTGCATTTCCTTATCTAAATAGCCACAAGCCTTGCCAAAATCATTTAAAATACTATAGTCCTCATCCTTTAAACAAAGATTATGCCTCTGCCTAGCGATAGCACCTTGCCACATTTCCTCTATATCCCAAGAAACTTTATCCTCAATCTCGTGTTCAAAACTTTTAAAAACTTCCCCCACATCTCTATTTGCAAATCTAACCATTTTATGACAGGCCTCTCTTAGAGGTGTAAGCTGATAATCTATTTCTCTTTTTAACAGCTCAAAAACATATATAAAATTCTCTAGTTGTTTAATGCGTTTTTTTTCCCATCCATCTATGATAAAACCACTGATAGTACATCCTAGCAAAATTAAGCTAATTCCTATAGTCTTCATGATCCATTTCTCCTTCCTTTGTATCTTCCTATATATCCCAGTAATTTCTATGTATACAAGACCTTCATATACTTAAATCTTGATAATTTCTTCAATACTACAAGGACCATGGTGATGAGACAATATAATCACTCTTTCAAAGGCACATTCTTCAAGCAAATGATTAAGCAGTGGCTTTTTCTTGCACTCCTCTAGGTCTCTACCATGAACAGTGCATAAAACACTTACACCTGCACAAAGCATTGCTTCTATGGCATGAATATCTTCTTCCTTACCTATTTCATCTACGGCTACTACATCTGGTGCCATAGAACGGAGTAACATATACATTCCTTCCACCTTAGGGCAATTGTCTAAAATATCTGTTTGTGGTCCCAAATCATTTTGTGGTACACCTAAATAGCAGGCACCTATTTCAGAACGTTCATCTACTACACCTACTGTATAAGGTCCAAATCCAGAAAAACCATAACTCAGTTGACGGATTATATCTCTTAAAAGTGTTGTTTTTCCACATCCTGGTGGTGAAACAATCAATGTGTGATACACTCTATTTCTTCCTACAATATATGGCATTACACCATGAGCGCAACCAATTACTTCATGGGCAATACGAATATTCATACCGCTAATGTATTTAAGTGTTTTAATCTTATTATGTTCAAGCACTACCTTCCCAACTATGCCTATTCGGTGTCCCCCCTCAATAGTAATAAATCCCTGCCTCATCTCATCTTCTAGGGCATATAAAGAAAAATCACTAATGCACTTTAAAACATTTTCCAAATGCTCGCCTTTTATCTTATATCCTTCGCTTAAAGCAGTTACACCTTTACTATTTAGACCATACTTCTGTCCATTTATACGTAGTACTATGGGCTGGCTATTTCGAAGTCTAATTTCCTGTAATTCATTAAATTCTGTAGCTGAAATATGTGCTAACATCTCTCTTAAGGGACTTGGCATTTTTTCAATGAGTCTCTCTTTTTCCACACCCTCTCCTCCTCTGTAAACCTTACGATATTCTAATATATGCACCCTTAGGACGAGCTAGAACAAAAAAAGCATTTTAAATCTCGTTATTCATTAAACAACAAGATTTAAAATGCTTTCTTCACTTTTTATTCTTTAATCTTTATCCGTTATACCTTCTACTATCAAATCAGTTGGTGTATACAATCTATTTTCATCTGTTAAATACCCTTTACCTAATACCATATCATAGCCTATCAAATTAAGTACATCATAATAATTTTCATCTTCACTAAAAACCTTTTGCACACCTGCTATAATCCCTTGTGGTAAGTTGTAAGCAGCAAATAAACTAGGATAAAGAGTATAGGCTGGTTTAGGTACCTTTTTATCTACAATACCTTTTGGAATATCTCTATTACTTGCAATAAAAAAAGGTACCTCATATCTTGGATAATCAGGGTCTGCTATAATGACATCCATCGTAGGAATGTGATCCCCATAAACTACTAATACAGTAGGTTCCTCATTGTTTTTCACAAACTTTATAAGTTCTCCTATCATTTTATCTGTTTCATGCAAACGATCCACATAATCTTGTACTTGTGAAATAGCTTTTTCACCTACGGTGCCACTCACTTTTATCTCATTTGTTTCAGATACATAATCATAATGATAACTGGAATGTGTCCCTACAGTCACTGTAAATATAAAATCAGGCTCCTCTGTCTGTTGTAGTGTTTTTTTAATGTATCTTAGAAGTACTTCATCCTTTGGCCAATCCCCCATATAAGTAACATTCTCCATCCCCTCAAGTGGAATAAACTGCTTAAAACCTAATTTGTTATAATTTGTACTTCTTTCATAGAAACTCCCTTCATTATTATGCATAGCAGTCGTATAATAACCTATTTTCCTTAACAATTGCGCAGCTGATTCTAAGCCCCTATCATCTAATTTACGACTTGTATAAGGTACTTCGGCCGGAAATAAATCTGCAATGCGAATACCTGTTAAGATTTCAAATTCAGTTCGTGCTGTATTAATATCTGGCATTTGTAAAATACCACCATTCTCTCCCTGTATAAAGGGGCGCATATTAGGTATAGGATCTTCATTATAAGTTATGCCTTTTAAGCTATATGGATCAATAAAAGATTCTACTTGCAAAAAGAGTATATTAGGCTTTATATCAGCCGTCTTATGCATCATTTCTTTTTGAAGCCTTTCTTTTATTTCTGCCATCCTTGCTGCATTGTAGTCTTCAGGTTCATAACTTAGCTGGCTTTCATAGGAAGCTAAAAAACTATATAAAAAGCCATCCTCTTCATAGTCCTTTGTAATATCCTTATCTTCCTTCTTTTGACGTGCCAAATCAGCCTCTGTCATTTTACCAACAAGTGTGATTTTCTCTCGCATTTCTTCTAATCTTCTAAACTTTTCTTTAATATTTTCTAACCTTTTATCCTCATCTATATTAGCAGCTACTTGTGACTCTTCTGACCATATTTCATCTAGATTTGTAACTATTTCATCTGCCTTTTGTACTTCTTTTACGACTATTACATTTAAACTCATCATGACAATCATAAAGATTACAATTATTTTGGGATGATGAATTTCAGAATGAAACTTATAGCTATTTACTAAAAACAAAGTGGCACCTAAAATAAGTACACCTATAATAATTACAAGTGGCATAGATACATATTTGTTAGCAATAGTTAATCCATCTTTTAAAATAAAAAAATCTGCCCATCGTAACGGCAATCCCCTAATGACAAGCATTACTCTATTGGCATATGTGAGCCCTATTAACGTAATACTAAATGTATTAAATACAAATAGCATCTTATGAAAAAGCACACAAGGTGCTGTCACAATAAGTACAATTAAATAATTCAGCAAAAATACTTCCATATGTTGTGCTAAATAAATACTTCTTACTTTCAATGATGTGGCACTAATACATTCAATAGTAATATACAATAATAAACTTAGCAACATCCATAATTCAATACGTCGTTGATCATTTCTATATTTCTTTTGATCCTTCATTTTTCACCCCATGCTTTTTAAATTTACGGCAAAATGTAACGTATTTGTTATAAAAAAAGCAGCTGGAGTATACCTGCTGCTTTTCATATATCTTATGCTCTACCTGTGTATTCACCTGTACGTGTATCAATACGGATTTTTTCACCTTGATTGATGAATAATGGTACCATAACTCTAGCACCTGTTTCAACAATTGCTGGTTTTGTAGCACCTTGTGCTGTATCACCTTTGATACCTGGTTCTGTTTCTGTGATTTCAAGTTCTACTGAAAGTGGTGGTTCAATTGCAAATACACTACCTTGGTGAGAAGCAATTTTAACCATTTCATTTTCTCTAACGAATTTTAAGCTATCACCAACTGTGTCAGCGTTAACTGCGATTTGATCATAAGTATTAACATCCATGAAGTGGAATAATTCACCATCTGAATATAAATATTGCATATCTTTACGTTCGATATGTGCTTTTGGCATTTTTTCTGTAGGACGGAAAGTTTTTTCTACTACTCCACCTGTTTTGATATTTTTAATTTTACAACGCACGAAAGCAGCACCTTTACCTGGCTTTACGTGTTGGAATTCAATAATTTGATAAATATTACCTTCCATTTCGAAAGTAATACCATTTCTAAAATCACCTGCTGAAATCATTACATTTCCTCCTAATATTCTTTTCACATATAGTGTAAACTACATTGTTATAATTTTCAACGATTTTTTTTTACGTTACTTAATTATTATAAGCTCTTTTGGCGAATGTGTCACGTTTAAAATGCCATTTTCTGTCACAAAAATCATATCTTCAATTCTAACACCGCCAAAACCTGGTACATATATACCTGGTTCTACTGTCATGACCATACCTGGTTCAATCACTTTTTTCTCTGCTGGTGAAAATCTTGGGCTTTCATGGATATCAATACCTACGCCATGACCAAGTCCATGACCGAAACAGTCGCCATATCCAGCCTCTGTAATAATATCTCTTGCAACCTTATCTACTTCTTGTCCTGTCATACCTGGTTTAATTTGTTCTAACGCTGCTTTTTGTGCTTTTAATACTGTATTGTAGATTTCAAGATGTTTAGTTGTAGGCTCACCAATCAAGATTGTACGTGTCATATCAGAGCAGTACCCTTCATAAATGCACCCAAAGTCCATGACCACAAAGTCACCTTCTTTAAGTGTAACATCACCTGGCACAGCATGTGGTAACGAAGATTTTGCCCCACCTGCTACGATTGTGTCAAAAGATGTTCCTGTTGCACCATTTGTACGCATAATGCGTTCAATTTCTAAGGCAATCTCGTTTTCTGTAAGACCATTTCTCCAGTTAGCTTCAATAAATGGGACAATACCAGCAAAAGCTAAATCTCCAATGCGTTCAGCTTCTGTCAGCTTTTTAAGTTCTTCTTCATCCTTAATTTGTCTAGCTGTTTCAACTAGCTTATCTGTTGGCACAAACTCAAACCCAGTATTTTTTACAAGTTCTAAGTAAGTACTATAAACAGTGTGCTCACCTTCAAAACCAATGCGTTTAGCACCCTCTTCTTGTGCGATTTTAAGCGCTGACCCAATTAGTCCCAGGGTACCTTGATTTAAGCTTTCAAAATGCTTGCACTGTATACCTACTTGTTCCATATAACGAAAGTCTGTAATGATTACTTGTCTTTTTTCTGAAATATAAAGTAACGCACTAGAGCCTGTAAAGCCACTTAAATACATACGATTTGCTTTACTTCCTACAAGCATTGCATCTAAATTTAATGCTTTCATCTGATCTAATAAAGTTGCGATTCTTTTTTTCACCTTAATTTCTCCTTTATGTTTCATTTTCTGTCAATAGGTTTGATACTTTTAATTAATAACTTTTGTCTCTAGATTAATTTTATTATATACATTATTAAATATTAGTATAACAACTTTTAATATGTAATAACTTGTCCTATACCAATGCTAAAATCTCATTAACTACTTCATCAACTGTCTTCCCTTCACACTGAATCGTTATGGTACTTGCAGTATCATAAAGTGCTTCTCTAGATTTGTAACGCTGCGCTATTTCTTCATAGCTTGTGACAAGTGGTCTTCCCTTATCACCAGCTATACGCCTATATAGTGTTTCAAACTCCCACTTTAGATAGATAGTTTTACTTTGTGCTAATAACGTTACATTTTCAGGTGTTACAATAATCCCCCCACCTGTTGAAATAATGGTTCTTTTGTGCTCAAGTGCTGCTTTTAAATATTTTGTTTCCAAACCTCTAAAATAAGTTTCCCCTTTTTGGGCAAAAATATTTGCAATGGTGGTATTTTCTCCTTTTGCAATTTCTGCATCTAAATCAGTCCACTGCCACCTTGCTTTTCGAGCTAAAGCTTCTCCTATTGTGGTTTTACCACTTCCCATAAAACCAATTAAACATATATTTTCTCTCATACCCCACCTCTTATCCTGCTTCTTCAAAGTACACTGTAGTCTTCCCTGTAGCTACTCTCACTGTAATACGTGCTTTTTTTTCAAGACTCTGATGCACTAATATAATTGTTCCAGCTTTAGAAGGTGCCATCTTACCAAGAAATTTAATATTCTTACCTGACATCAACGTCCCATCTTTGTCTCTTATAGGAATGGTTATATTCTCATCCATTTCAATTGTATACAGTGGAATATTATTTCCTTGCCGAATATAAATCTTTTGCTTCATACAATATATATTATATTGTTTACCTGTGGCCACCGCCTGCTGCTGGGCATAGTTAATACCTTGTACTACTTCTGTCACAAGTGCCTTAAAGCGCACTTCTTGCACTATATCGGTGCTCATTATAGCACTAGCACCTAATAGGCTACTGAGTAAAATAACCATAATCAGTTCTAAAAAAGAAAAACCCTCTTGATTCACATTTTCTCCTTATGATTTAAGCAATTCGCTTTTTACTTGAAGGACAACCTTTTGATCACAACTGATTTGATGCATCAATTCAAATGCAATGACTGCCTGATAATAAAGCATTCCAAATCCATTAATACATTTACAATCTGCTGCTTTAGCTGTTTTTAAAAACAATGTTTCCCAAGGCTCATAAATAAGGTCAACAGCCACCTGTGCATTTTCTAAAATACGTTTACTACACTTTGGCATTTGTTCTTTTAAATTTCCCATACCTACGCCTGTTGTCTGAATCACTATGTCCACTTTTAGTTCAAGGTCTTCTTGATCCTCATAAATAAATGTAGGTACTGAGAAATATTGGGTCATATGTGCTTTTAATGCTCTAGCATTTTCTATTGTACGATTAATAATATAAATTTCTTCCGCTTCATCAGCTACAGCTGTGTACGCTGCATAAGCTGCGCCTCCACTTCCTATTATTGCCACTTTTTTACCTTTCCAATCTACTTGATATTCTTTTAAAGAAAGTGCCAATCCTTTTGCATCTGTATTATGCCCTATGTAGCCTTCTTTAGTATAAACTAATGTATTAATCGCCCCTACCTTTTGTGCTTGTGGTGTGACTTCTACTACGTATTTAAACATTTCTTGCTTATGGGGCATTGTCACATTTAAACCCTTTATCCCTAATGCATGGGCGCCACTAATTGCTGTCTTTAAATTTTCTTTTGTAACACAAAAGGGCACATATACTGCCCTTTGTCCTAAATATTTTGCTAGTGTATTATGAATAAGAGGTGATAAGGTATGTTCAATAGGATTTCCAATTACACCACATACTTTATCACTTCCTTTGATGTACGCGTCTTTCATAAGATTTTATCACCTTTTTCTCTATTCCTCTTTTGATTTTTGTCTTCCATTCATCTTTATCACTTACTGGTTTTACTAAAATAGTTTGAATGCCAACCAAGTTACCACCATATACATCTGTAAAGATTTGATCTCCTACAATAACAGCTTCTTCTTTCTTACACGCCATTAATTGTAGTGCCTTTTTAAAATTTTTACCAAGGGGTTTTTGTGATTCATGTAAGGCAATTACCTTAAGCTTTTCATTAAATTTAACAACACGTTCCTTGGTATTATTAGAAACCAGTGTGATTTTAAATCCTTTATCCTGTAGTTTTCCAAAGAATTCTACTATTTCATCATGTGGTTCTAATACATCATATGGTACAAGGGTATTATCTATATCAAAAATAATACCCTTGATGCCTTCAGCTTTTAATTTTTCTAAATCCATATCATAAATCGATTCAATATATGTTGTTGGGTATAATTTTCTAATCATTGTGAGCCTCTTTTTAATTACTTTATTCATTACTTTTTAGTCATTTTATCTCACATAAGGTTACCTACTCTTGCCTATTGTGCTACTTTGTGTACTTGCCATCACACTTTCATTATAGTTTTCCTCAGTGAGTGATTCCATATTCATAAATGTAATAAATTCGACTTTATTTTCATCCATGCCTACAAAATACTTATATTTATAATATACTATTTCATTATTGCTTAGTAAAGCTTTAATTGGAAGATTCACAATAAAACGCGGTTGCATTTTAGTACTATATAGACTGGGTATGACTTCGATAACCTCAGGTAGAAGTGTTAACCCTATAATATTGTCTTTGTAAGGATTAATAGTTGTTTCAAATCTCTGCTTATAACTTTCGGGTGTTATATTGATAGTATCTAAAAGTCCTACATCTTCCCAAAATAGTTTTACAGCATTATATCCAGATGCCATTGCTTTATCATAATACTCATAAAACATCTTCCCTTCACACATTATATGACCAAATATTTTTTGGATTAATAACCGTTCTTCTTCACTTACTTTATTATAATAAGCTAGACGTGTAACATACTCACTTTGGCTTACCTGGCCTCTTGTCCTCTCCTGATTAGATAAAGTGTCTGCTTCCTGAATACCTTTTATCTTTAATTTTCTTCCTGGTGCTACTTTCACCCAGTATTTTTGTAACAACTTAATTTTATCTTTTTCTTCCTCTGTTGCATCTACTGCATACATAATATCTGCTTCTAGCGCCTTAGAAGAAGCATCGCTATATCTCTCTAAAGTAATAGCCTCACCATTTAACACTTTAGATTTCAAATCATAATAATTCACTTCAGGTACCCATACATAACTTTCCTGAAAATCACTTAATTTTTGTACATCATTGCAAGTTGTAACACCTATTTCATAAACCATATCTTCTCCCATCTGGCGCATAGATATAATCTCTAAACTTTCTACAGTTGCACTACCATACGTGATGTACTCATTAATTAGAAGTTTTTTAGGCAAATGAATCTCGTTAGTTAAGTATTGTTCTTCTAGCTTTTGTTTCATTTCTTCACATAAATAATCTCCCAACTTATTTATAATGACTGCTTTATAATCTTGTAAATGCCCCCAATACTGACTATCTACTACTTCATAATTCTTATTTACACTTAATATTTCTTCTTCTGTCAATGAAAAATATGCTTTAAAAAAATTATAAAAATCCTTTTCACTAAAAAAACTATCTACTTGTGGTATTTCAATTGTTTCTGTAGTAGGTGTCACTTGAATTGTTGCTATTTCCCTATTTTTCTCACATCCCACACATACACTCACTATTAAAATTAAGCTTATGTAACTCAAATATTTCACTTTTCCACCTACCTCTTATATTTTTCTCAAACACTTGATTTTCACCCTAATATCCTCTGTTTGTAGTGCCAAAGTAGAGTCAGTTGTATAAAATACTTTACCAGCAGAATAGATGAGTACTTCGTCTTTATAAGGTCCCATAACTTCCTTTAAATCATGACTATTCTTATACTGGGTTATTTTTAAAGCATCTAAGATTTCTCTAAGAAGCTGCGGCTCTGCTACCTCTATTTTTAAGAGCATATTAGGGTCATAGTTTATCCTTAGTTTGCTGCCATGATCTATTAAAAGTCCTGGGTTATATACATTTTCCATGCCTTGTCCACTCATTCTTAATCTAGGATGTGTCATACTAGTTTTCTCATAACTACCACCTATGATTATTGTGCCTTCTATATTCACATCGCCTTGTATGTGTACATCTCCCCTACTAATAATAATTCCCCTAAATACATTGTTATGATTTCCTTCCTCAATGGTTAATGTGCCTTTTCCAGCATTCACAATTATACTCGGATATGCCTCCCATGAACTGTTCCTATTTATACAAAATGTATCTAAGGAAATCCTCTGATCGCCTGAAACAAATATTTCAATAGGATTGCTATAACACCATTCATGTGGCTCACTTGATAGCTGTCCCACCACTTGTTCAAACCCTAAAATTTGAGGGATATTTTCTGTATTCATCTTGCCATAAAATACACTTCGCTTAGCTGTCATATAACTACCAAGACCCATATATTTGTTAATATAAGCTGCTGAATCTGTAATATATGTTTTGCCATACATCAGCTCATTTTCATACCAATCGTAGTTCCTTGTAGGTACACCTGTGTTTTTATAATATATCGCACTTTCCTTGTCTTGTTGCATAATATATCTCATTCCTTCATAATCATTATAATTGTGGGTAAAATCAGTAATAAAAGGCCTATCTATATCACCTAATAAAAAACCAGACAAAAAGAATTGATTTGCCTCCATTTCATTTTTTAATGCTTGTCCTCTCGTGATTTTCCCATTAGCTGAAATATATGCTGGTGCATAGGAGGTTTCACTTATTCTAGCATCTCTAATATGAACTTTATTTTTTGCAATCTCCTCATAATAAGATGATGTATGTTCCAAGTATCTCCCATTTACTACTTCATCCTTTTCTGCCTTATAATCTTCCCCTAAGGTAAGACTTATAAAAGGTTCTCCTACACTTTCCCATAATTTCATAGGTTGCTCTCCTAATGCTGCTACCATATAAGGCTGTCCATTCACTAAAATATGTTCAGCTGAAATGACTGTATTTTCTCCTTGTGAAAAAACACCACTACTGGTATTAGGATTTACTATACACGCTTCATTACTGCCATATATAGTTTCTGAATGACTCCCATCATTTATGCCAAAAATCGTATCTCCAACATAGATTTCCGAATCCCTTATGTCCTTACTAATAATGACATCATCACTTGTAAATATATTTCCGCCTACTTTTATCCTTAGATTGCTTCCTTTTTTATACTGCCCATAATGCTCTTCACTTGTTTGCAGTATATTATCATCTATAATACCTATGGTACTTGCTATCATATCACCTCGCTCTACTATGATATTAGTATTCAAATCATAGCTCTTCTTCTCGAACCAACCATTGGTTGCAATCACATTAGATACACATGCAAGATCCCCACTTCTTATATATAACTGTCCACCATTACTTACAACAACACCACCTTTTTGAGCTATACCCACTACATCTCCTACTTGATGATGATAAAACTTTGGCCCATAGCTCCCTTTAACCTGCATTGCGCCATTTTCAATCTCCAAAATACCTCCATCAGTAATCACTACATCCGAAAAACTAATTAAACCACTACTTAGGATTTCTGGTGCTTTAGTCGCCCAAGTATATTTTTCATGAATCTCATTTGGTATTTCTTCTGGTAAATCTATTATTATATCAGCTATTACTGTTTGATCATCATATATACTTTTATCCTCTATATTTTTTGTCTGGGCTGTTGCAATAAGCCTAAAATCTGCTTCATCCTCACTTTTTTTCTCTATTGTTTTGATTGCTTCTGTTTTTATCGTAACGACTGTTTTATATTTTAAAGGTTCCCTATAATCACCTTGGACTTCATAGACAAGTGGTGATTGCTCTACATACTGCTTAGTAATAAAATCGTAAATTTGTTTTTGAAATTTTGACTGTAACCCTTTACTATTCCCATATTTATTGATAATACTAATTGTATCTTGATCATATTTAAAAGCCTCATATTTCTTACAACTTTCATTCCCTTCCATCGCCTCTAACTTCTCTACCTCACTACCAGGCTGTGCCAACTGATTAATATATTCTTCTGTAATACTCCAAACAATATGTGGCATTTCTTCCACTAAAGCTTTATTAATAGCATCTACTTGCTTCTCGATACCTGACTTTGCTAAATAATATGTGTTACTTGTCTCACGTTCTAATATTGCGAGTTCTAACTGTCTACCCGCTATTTTCATACAACTGGCAATCCCAATAGTAAGTACAAGGAGTACAATTGTTGTTATCAGCAGAATCTTTCCCTCTTCTTGCTTTTTATATAACTTTTGCTTTGCCATCTACACCCTCCCTTAGTCTGCAGCTAGCTATAGCTATAAATATCTATCATCTTTTTCACAATCTTTCCTGGCTTCCCTACAATAGGTTTCATATCTCTTGTTATAATGGCAATAATAAAGTTCTCTGTCAGCCCTAATGTATCAATGTATTCAATACTTGTCCCACTCTGTTCTCCTTTATTAACAGGAATAATATTGATTTTATCTTGTTCCTTATGCTTTATAACACGTATGATTTGATGCATATTCGTTTGATTAATAAACTTTAATGTAAGGTTATGATATAAGTGGATTTTACCTTTTAATTGCCTTATATCAAGGTAAAGTACATTCATATCTTGAGGGGTATAATTTTTTTCTGATGTACTAGTATAAACCAATCCTATTAATCCACTAGCATCTTTAATTATTTGAGGTGGTGCTATAGTTACCTCATCTTTGTTAGCAGTACTAGTTATCTCAGAAGAATCATTTAATTTTCCACCTACAGCTTTTAATCCTGATTCCGTTAAAATTATTGTATTCTCATCTATAATTTGATAACCTTTTTCCTTATCTTGATTCCAACTTTTTCGTTCCATAGATGCCCTTAGGTCTTGACTAATCTTCAATACCAATTGCCGAGAGTCCTCATATGTATTAAAGCAATATTCAGGATTTGAATAAAACTTAGCTGCACGTTTTAATGTAGGTTGATTAAATACTAGGTCAGTTATTTCTTCACTTAAATCTATATTCCCACTACGCCATATAGCTACTTCATAGGCATAACGTTCACTACCATAAAGCTGTCTCATCAATTGTTCATCTACAGTTCCCGTTTCCTTATTCCAAAAAAAATCTGTAAGTGGCATTTGTTTTAATGGTGCCACATCCCTATATTCCTGCTCTAAACACAGTGTAATACTCTCTTTAATTTTATCCGACACTTGACCTACTGTATTTAAATTGCTTTCTTTTTGCTTTTGAAAATCAATATCTTGAGTAAGTTGCTGTTTAATGGCCTCTAATAAAGCTTCGGTATACATCGTACTTTCATCTAAACTTTCAGCTGTTATACGTACCTTATTAGCATTTATAATACTCATACAAATAGGCCCGATAACAATGGTCATGATAAGCATACAAATCAGCAGTTCGATATATGTAAAGCCTGATACTGAATGACTTTTTAACTCTTTCATCATCTTATCACATCCTATTTATTCTACAAATCTGACATTCCCTGCTGCTTCCCCCTGCAATAATTCTTCACCGAATTTGTCATATAAATGAATCTGCTTAGTGAGATCTCCTTTTAATTTAACTTGCATCTCATCCTCACCATAATTATAGATATAAACATGTACATTAGGCATTGCCTGTTGTACTTGACGCATATGCGAAGAAATATATAAAATAGGTGACTTTATTTTTTGTTCATAGGTGCCTTGTTTGATATTACCATTCTCATCTTCTATAGAAAACTCATAGCCATTCTCATGAAGCGTAATCCTGATATAAACACTACTTTGTGCCACTAAACCCAGATAGTTTTCTTCATCATCTGGTCCCATTAATTGATATGTATCCCCTGAGGTTAAAATATCTTGTATCTCTAGTTGAAAGATAGAATC
Source organism: Cellulosilyticum sp. (assembly GCA_045612745.1). Lineage (GTDB taxonomy): Bacteria > Bacillota > Clostridia > Lachnospirales > Cellulosilyticaceae > Cellulosilyticum. The sequence goes on from JAZKZQ010000199.1 coordinate 31,327, forward strand.
TGCATTTATTTCTTGTTTGGAAGTAGGTGTTTCTTTATATGATTTATCTTCTTCTATATTTTTTTCTCCCTGTAATCTTTCTACTAGTCCTAACCCATCAAAAGGTGTAGAATTTGAATTTACTAGGCTAAAATTAGGTGTATAAACTTCTTGGTTTTGATGCAAATCTTCACCTTTTTCACGTTCATATATGGAAAAATCTAGCTTAGTTGTTACAACCTCTGCTAGTTCTTCTCCAAAGTAGCTATATAAATGTTTGAGTTGTTCTTCATTTTCAGTAAATTGTATGCTGCTATCTATTTCCATACTATTAATATTAATAAGCTTATAAGCTGAATGTAGGCTCTCAAGAATTTTCTTTGTATTCTTGTAACTACTTGTAAAGGAGACTTCATAGTCCTTTTGAATCATAGTAGCCATCTCATCTTCACTTGCCGCACTACCTGTTTCTATAACTTTTACATCATAAAACTGCCCACCACTTAATGCATTATTGAATATCCTCATTTGATTTATTGTCCCCTGTGCAGTTGGCATTGTATCTCCAATAGCATTTTTTTGTGCATTAACCAACACCAACATTTTTTCTATTTCCGGCATTCTTTTTAATCCAGCTTCTAAATTTGCTATGCGCCCCATTATAGTTTCAATTTCACTGACTGTTTCTTTAATTTTACTTTGTGTTTTACCATGAATTGTTATGAGATAATACCCTTGTACACCTATAATAAGTACAACGCTAATCATATAAAAGATATCTTTTATTTTTCTAAGTTTCGCCATAACTGTTCCCCCACTTATTATTTTCCCTTTATTCTTCTAGCATTTCCTCCTCTATTTCCGCTTCCTCTAATACTTCACCTATTGGAATAGTAATGGTATAGTACTGGTATTTTCCCTCTTCACTTTCTTTTTGTTCTGTTGTAAAACTTATATGTGCATTACCATATGTATTCTCTAAAACTGTTACATAACTAAATAATGTATTATAATCCATAGCTATACCTTCTAAATAAATTACACCTCCCACAGCTTCCTCACTAGGAGCCAGTTTCATTAACCCAATTATAAGTCCATTGGGTACATGAGCTGTTATTGTATCTAATTCACGTACACTTACAAAATTAGGTTTTTTTAATGCATTATACTTCTCTTGCCATATTTGTAACTCTACTTGTGCCTTTTCTAAATCTGACATTACTTGTGCTACTTCTTGATACTTTGTTTCTGTTAGCTGCATCTGTAGTGTGTTCAAACTTAATTGCTCTTTTTGTAATTTTACCCTAGCTGGCATAACCAGTAAGATTACAAAAAGCACAGACTCTACTATTAAAATACTACTTCCAATGTATTTATACTTTTTAATTTTTTGTGCTCTTATATACTGTCTAGGTATTAGATTTATCTTCTTTATATATTGCTGCATCTTGTCACCACCTTTTATAACCCATTAATAGCACCTAATAAATTGATAAAAAAATGTTTGTATGGTGAAAATCCAATCTCTTTTTTCTCTACCACACCACTGATTATATTGACTTTCATAGCAGGTATATGCACTGCCTCACTTATATCTTCACGTATTCCTTTAATATTTGCACCGCCACCAATCAAATAAATCCTACTAATGTGTGAACCTTCAAAATTACGTTCATAGAACTGTAACACACGTTCTACTGCTTCAGCAATGTGCTCCTCTACTTGTAAGCGAATAAGTTCCTCTATATGGATACTATTATCTTGCTCTAGGGAGTGTATAACCTGTGTTTCAATAACAGCATTAATGTCATCTACACCAAAGTTAATGGTTCTTGTAACTGCTACTTGTCCTTTAGCTATTACCGTTATAACTGTAGATTTTCCCCCTATATCTAATACAAGTAAATTACCTTTTTCTTTAGGCATTAAACACGCCTCACTGGCAAACACAAAATTTAAAGCTTCTGATGGAATTGTAATGATAACCGGTATTTTTTTTATACTTTTCATAAGATCCATTATGGGAAAAATCACTTTATTAGGTGCTGCTACAAGTAGCATTTCATTCTTTAAATCTTCCCCTTCCTTCACTTCTCCTATAATTTTATAATCTATTTGATAATGCTCTTTTCTTACGGGTAAATCCTTTTCCATTTGACTAGCTATCTCCCCCATTAAAAGTTTCTCTGTCTTTTGCCCTATCAGCATATTTCGAATAATAATATCACTACTCTGAACCACAATAGCTACCTTTTTCCCTTTATATTTCTTGGCTTGTAATTCCTTTAAAAGTACTGATTTAATAGTATTTAACTTATGAATCACCCCATTTTGCATACAATCTACTGGTGTATCTATTAATGAAAATCTTTGAATTTCTAAAGTCCCTATATTTTTAATCACTTCAATCATTTTAATTGTACTACTACCTATTTCTATGCCTATGATCCGTTCACTCATTTTTCTCCCCCAGTTCATAAGTTCCCCTAATTTGCTTTATACGCCAAAGATTCAGTAAAACTTAACTTACTACGTGTCGTAGCTCCTATTTGTGCTATGGTGCACTGAAATGTCACATAACTTGAATTCTCTTCATGTACCACCTGAATGTCATCAACTAAATTACTAATCAGATTTTGTGTTCCTGTTGCTTCATATACTAAACTATACTTCCCATACTGTGTATTTCTATTTTTTATCATTTTAATTTTACCAGTTGTTCCATCTTTAGTATAAAGTTTGATTTCCTTAAGTCTTCCTTCCGTAGCTAAAGTAGTCTTTTCAGGCTCAATTACCTCATGTTCCTCATCGCTTACTACAACACTTACTTCTTCTGCACACCTTATTTCATCTCGTATAAAATCACTTACTATATGCAATTCCTCACTATAGTTTACCTTTGTATAAAATTTCATAGTCTCTCTATAGACATTAGAGAAAATCTCTAAAACGGCTTCCAATAATATAACTGTTAATAATACAACGATTATCATCTCCAATAAACTAAATCCTTTTTGCTTCATATAATTCCCCTTTATTTTGGAATATTGCTTATTCAACTTCCCCATATAAGCATCATCATAGTAGCACTACATAAAAACGGTCCAAAGGGATAAGGCCTACTTTTTCTACGAATGATTAGTAAAATAACACCTACAACTATAGCCATAGTACAGGCTAATAACAACATCTCACTCAGTTTCCAGATACCTATAAAAATCCCTAGCATCCCCATTACACGTACATCACCAAAACCAAGTCCTTCCTTATGCATGATCTTCGTACATAAAAAATAAATTATATAAAACCATGCATATCCTACTACACCTGCTATAGCTCCTTCTATTAAATAATTTAAGTTATGACTTTGTATACTTAATAGCATTCTAAAAATAATACCTAAAATACTACCCATTATAATAATTTGTGTTGGCAGAACCATACATTTTAGGTCGATTAAACTTAATAGTGTCAATATGCTACAAAAACTCATTAGCATGAATGTCGTCAAGGATTTACCATATTTAAAATAACACAGTGAAAATATGATCCCCATATAAAACACTCTTAGTACATAACGTAATACACTCTTTATCCGATCAGTCTCATACTTCTTGCCATGTTGCTTGAGTATATAACTTGTATACTTATCTAATATGCTTCCAACCAGTACACTACTTATACAAATAATCCCCATTATATATCTCCCTTCACCTCATATACTCTTTACTTATTTAAGCGTAACATCCTTCTGCCCATCTTTTAAAATCCATGTATCTTTATTAGCATCATTATCTTTGAGTGCTTCATAGTTCTCTTCATCTACCACCAATACAAAATGCTTTAACTGTCCCGAAAACTTACAAGCTGCTGGACTTGTTTGAAGGACAAGTTTCTTATCTACCAAGTACTTTATATCTAAATAATCACTATCTAATAAATCTTTGATTGTATCCCCCTCATTAATGCTATCATCCACACTAAAATTTCCTGGCATTGTTCCTATATCTGCTTTATACATATCTATCTGCTGCTGAATTACTCTAATACTTGTAGCATCTGTGGTAAGCCTCGCCTTTGTTGAAATCGTACTAAACTGTGGTACTATAGTAGCTGTAAGTATACCCAGTACTGCCATTACAACTATTAACTCAATCATAGAATAACCTGCCTCATTTTTTATTTCCTTCATAGGTTTACTCCTTTGAATAATGTTCTTCTACATTACTGCCGTAGCTGCTGAAAATGTAGGTTGGACAACGGCTAACATTAACCCACCTACCAATATAGCCATTACTATGGTAAGTACAGGTTCAATCAATACTAGAAGGTTATCTACTGCACTCTCTACTTCTTCTTTAAAATAAGCACTCATTTTAATAAGCATTTCATCTAATGCACCTGTTTCTTCTCCAATACTCACCATACTCATTAATATAGGTGGATAAATACTACTTTCTTGCAAAGCATCATATAAGCTACTCCCTTGTTTTAGGCGTATCATAGCATGATCTAACGCTTTACTTGCTACAGAATGATTCACTACCTGCTTTGTCATTTCCATAGCTTGTAGCATAGGTACTCCTGAGCTTACTAACATAGCTAATGTATTGGCAAAGTTAGACGCAATAGACTTTCTATTTAATCTTCCTACAATAGGTAATATTAGTAGTAGCTGATCTCGTAACTGCTTACCTTGTGTTGTTTTAGAAAATAAATATCCTATGCTTATTATGAGAACACTTCCAAAAAGTAATAATGGCCAATAACTTATAATGAAACGACTTAAACGCATAACAATTTGTGTAGTTCTAGGTACCTCTGCACCTGTTTCATTAAGTAATATCATAAAACTTGGTACAACTTTTAACATTAATATAATCATTACAACTATAAGCGTTATTAGTACTAATGCAGGATATAGTAAGGCCTTTTTTAATCTTTTTTTAATACTTAGTTGATTGTCAAAATAGACTGTTATTTGCTTTAATACTTGCTCTAATCTTCCAGAAACTTCACCACATTCAATCATGTGCACTAAAAGCTCCGGAAAAATTCTTTCCTGGAAAATAGCATCTGAAAGTGTACATCCATGTATTACCTCACGATGAATATGATTTAAATGCATTTTAAGCCTTTTATTAACACACTGCGTAGTGCATATCTCCAAAGCTCTAGAACCACTTATACCAGCTTGTACCATAGCACCAAACTGCCTACAGAACAAAGTTATATCCTTTAATGGAATCTTCTCTTGAAAAGTGAACATCTTGTACTCCTGTCTTTATATTTTATTTAAATATGGCCTAGCAAACATTTAAATTCTTCTTTTTCTTGTGCATAATACGTGGCTACTTCTAATGAGATTTCTCTTGCTTTATAAAGTTTAATAAGCGAAGCATCCATTGTAATCATTCCTTGTATTGCACCTGTTTGAATCTGAGAATAAATTTGATGATATTTTTGTTCACGAATAAGACTCGAAATGGCTGAATTAGTAAGCATAATTTCTAAAGCCACAGTCCGTCCTCCCAAATGATTTCTAGGAACTAACTGCTGGGATATAACTCCTTTTAAAATACTAGCTAGTTGCATACGTATCTGCTGCTTAGCATCTGATGGAAAAATATCCACAATACGTTCAATAGTTGAAACTGCCCCCATAGTATGAAGTGTACTTAATACTAAATGCCCTGTTTCAGCTGCTGTAATAGCTGTCATGATGGTTTCTGGGTCACGCATCTCACCAATAAAAATAACATCTGGATCTTCTCTTAAAGCTGCCCGTAAGGCACTACTATAACTTTGGCTATCCATACCTATTTCACGCTCATTGATAATACTATTTTTATGCATGTGGATAAACTCTATAGGGTCTTCTAAAGTTAAAATATGTTTATGATATTTTTCATTAATGTAATCAATCATAGTGGCAAGTGTCGTAGATTTGCCACTACCTGTAGGCCCCGTTACAAGCACTAATCCTCTTGTATGTTCTGCTAAACTTTGGAGTATCTGACGTGGCAATCCTAATTCTTCCATTGTTGGGAGTGTGCCATCTATAAAACGTAATGCCGCTGCCATATTTCCTCTTTGCTTAAAGACATTAATACGAAAGCGACCAAGATGATTTATACTATAAGCAAAATCTATTTCACCATTATTTTCCAATACTTCTAAGAGCTGTGTTCTACCTTCTAAGAGCTGCTGGATAAGCTCCTGAGTATCTGCCGGCTGTAATGGCGGTAAGTCTAAATATAACAATTTTCCTTCTACCCTTATAGTTGGTGGTACACCCACTGTTAAATGTAAATCAGAGGCATTTTTCTCCTTAACTATCTTTAATAATGCTTTTACATCCATGTTATCTCCTCACCAGCTTGTCCATAAGTAATTCTTAACATTTCTTCTAAAGTGGTATAGCCAGCAAGTACATTGTAATAGGCATTTTCCCTTAAAGTACGCATCCCTCTTTCTACTGCTACTTGTTTAATTGTCTCTACACTAATATTCCCTCTAGCAATAATCTCTTGAAGGTTGTTATCAATCACTAATACCTCATGAATAGCTAATCGTCCTCTATATCCTGTATGAGAGCAATTACTACAACCTCTAGCCTCATAAACTTTTATTCCTTCTGGTACTTTATAAATCAAAGCCTCCTTAGGCGTTACGCTATGGCTTTCACGGCAAAAAGGACAAAGTTTCCGCACAAGACGTTGAGAAATTACACCTTTCACCACAGCACCTACCATATAAGCTTCTGTGCCCATATCTATAAGCCTTAAAATTGAACTAGCTGCATCATTAGTATGCAATGTACTTAAAACTAAATGTCCCGTAATTGCTGCCCGAATAGCAATACTACTTGTTTCTGCATCTCGCATTTCACCAATCATAATAATATCTGGGTCTTGACGTAAAATAGAACGAAGTACCGTGGCAAAACTTAAATCAATTTTAGTATTAACAGCTACCTGATTAATACCTTCTATGATATTTTCAACAGGGTCTTCAACTGTAATAATATTTACTGTTTCTTTATTAAGTACCTTTAGTAAAGCTGCCAAAGTAGTAGATTTACCACTTCCTGTAGGACCTGTTAATAACAAAATACCATGTGGGTTTTTCAATAAATTTTCTACTTTAACATAATCCTCCCTATGAAAACCAATCTCCGGAAGCTGTAACTGCTTACCCTTACCATAAATAAAACGTATCACTGTTTTTTCTCCGTAAATTGTAGGTAGTATACTAACACGTAAATCTACCTGTTGACCATTTACAGTTTTAGACATACGACCATCTTGTGGTAAACGATGTTCTGTGATCTCCAAACCTGATAAAACTTTAATACGTGTTGTCATTGTATTTAAAGCTTCTTTATTAATCTTGGTGACTTCTTGTAAATAACCATCTACTCGGCAGCGAACACGTGCCCATTGTTCAAAGGGTTCAATATGCATATCTGATGCCCCTTCTGAAATACAACGTTCTAAAATATTATTCACAAGTTGTATTTTCGGTGACTTCTCACCCCTTTCCTCAATCTTACTTATTGCTACTTGTCTTTTGGCTTCTTCTCGAAGTTGCTTTTCTACTTGAAATACAATATTTTTAGTTTCTGCAGAAGTATAAACTTGATCAATTACTTCTTCAATGCGCTTCCCAGAAGCCAAAATAGGTATAATCTCCATCTTTGTGCTCATTCTAAGCGCATCAATAGCATAAATATCCAAAGGTTCTTTCATTGCCACTCGTAGTTTATTCTCCACAGTCCCCACCGCAATTGAAGTATATCTTCTCGCCATCTGCTCTGGTATACTTGATACAACATTGATATCAATATCATATTGTGTCAACATCATATATGGTACATTTAATTGCAATCCTTGTACCCTTAATAAATCTGATTCTGTAATAATACCCTGTAAAAGAAGTATTTCCTCCAAGTCTTTTCCTTTTTCTCTTTGCATCATAATAGCTTCTTGAAGCTGCTCACAAGTTACCAATCCTTCTTTTAACAATATTTCATCTACTTCTTTTTTCTCCACCTTTTTCACATGTCACCTCCTCACAACACCTCTTACCTATACACAATAATTTATAATTATTTTATATTTTTATAATTTTTACAATTTTTAACTATTATTAGTATACACTTTCCACCATATACACGCAATATTATTCTTAACAATATATTCCATTTATCTCTTTATATCGTAAATATACCCTTTAATACTAGAATATAGTCATCATCTACAATTATTTTTTGCATTTTTACAAAAAAAGAATGACTTTGCTATTTATACAAAGTCATTCTTTTTTGATTATTTTTCTATTATGTAATATATCTATATTGATACTTAGAGTAATAAAGTTTCATTAAAAAATATGCTTATATTCTCTTAAATCCCAGATAACGTGTTCCTTGGAAAGTTAGTTTACCTTTATCCTGTTCTACAAGCATACCATACTCTGTTCCCTGTACTCTTAACTCCATACGATCACCGCTCTCAACTTCAAATGTTACATAATATGTAGTTGATGAGGAACTATGCATATTTTCATTTACATTATGCGTATGATGATGAACATCTGCT
>JAZKZQ010000200.1:0-17915 GCA_045612745.1 Cellulosilyticum sp.
CCACCAACAGAAATATTAAATAAGTATTGTATAATAGATTTATCATTAATAAATAAAGAGTGGAATAATCAGGAAGAGTGTAATGATATTGTTGTTACAAGAGATACCTTATTACCTAAACTCATGTCAGAAGAAATTCGAGTAACAGATTTACAAAACTAAGGAGGGGGAGCTATGGCTTTTACAGAGGGGAACTTTGAAAATGTAGTCATTGAATACCTAAAGGATTTAGACTATACCTATATCCATGGTAGTCAGCTGACGAAAGAGGACAAAGAAGTTTTACTATTAGATAGACTAGAAGAGACACTTATTCAAATCAATCCTAATATACCATACTCAGCTATTAAAGAAGCCATTCGTAAGATACGTCACTTTGAGACCAATGATGTTTTTACCAATAATAAGCTCTTTCATCAGTATTTAGTGGAAGGGGTAGAGGTAAGTGACCTTGTAGAGGGTGAAATAGTATACCATACCATTAAGTTAATAGACTTTGAAGTACCAAAGAATAATGATTGGCTTGTAGTGAACCAATTAGAAGTCACAGAAGATGGTACTAAGAAGCGTCCAGATGTATTTGTCTATGTGAATGGTATACCGCTTGTTGTGATGGAACTTAAGAGTACTTCTCGTGAAGAAGTGACTATTGAAGATGCTTACAATCAGCTCATGAACTATAAAGAGGTGCATATCCCATCATTATTCTATTACAATGCTTTTTTAGTCATTAGTGATGGAGTGAGTACAAAAGCAGGGACTATTACAGCTTCCTACGATAGATTTATGAGTTGGAAGAAGATTGAGGCAGAGGATGAAGTCTCTAATGTAGAGACTATGAATCTTGATACCCTCATGAATGGTATGTTTGATAAAGTTAGATTCTTAAGTATCATCAAAGATTTTATTCTTTTTACCAATAAAGCAAAAATCATGGCACAGTATCACCAGTATTATGGCATGACTAAGGCATTAGAAAGCTGTAAACGTGCAGTGAAAACAGATGGACGAGCAGGTGTGGTTTGGCATACACAAGGTAGTGGAAAAAGTTTTTCTATGACTTTCCTTGCAGGAAATCTAGTAAAGAGTAAAGCTTTAAACAATCCTACTATCCTTGTCATTACGGATAGAAATGATCTTGATGGACAACTCTTTGCTACATTTTGTAGTGCACAAGACTTTTTAAGGCAAGAACCAGTACAGATGGAATCACGTTTGGCAGTCAAAGAATTTTTAGGTGGGAGAAAGACTGGTGGTGTCGTCTTTTCGACTATCCAAAAGTTCGTAGAGGAAACAGGACTCCTTTCAGATAGACAAAATATCATTGTGTTAGTGGATGAAGCCCATAGAACCCAATATGGTATAGAAGGTAAGTTTGACCTTGAAAGTGGCGAGATGAAGTATGGCTATGCCAAGTACCTAAGAGAATCTTTACCAAATGCTACTTACATCGCTTTTTCAGGGACACCTATTGAGACAACAGATAAATCAACCTATGGTGTATTTGGTGACCTTATAGATGTGTATGATATGACACAAGCAGTAGAAGATGGTGCAACGGTGAAGATTTACTATGAATCAAGACTTGCAAGAGTCAAACTAGATGAACGTAAGCTTGAGGAAATTGATAAAGAATACTGGAATATGCAGGTTCATGAAGGGGTAGAAGATTATGTGATTAATGAGAGCCAAAAGCAGCTTAGTCGCATGGAGCAAATCATCTGTGACCATGACCGAATTCATGCAGTAGTTGCGGATATGATAGAACATTATGAGGAAAGAGAAAACCTTGTAGCAGGCAAAGCAATGGTTGTAGCATATTCTAGAAAAGCAGCTTATCTCATGTATCAAGAAATCATTGCACAAAGACCAGAATGGGTGAATAAAGTGAAAATGGTGATGACCTCTAATAATAGTGACCCAGAAGAAATGGCAAAGCTCATTGGGAATAAAGCAACACAGAAACAGTACGAACAAGAGTTTAGAGATATTCATAGTGAATTCAAGATTGTAATAGTGGTGGATATGTGGCTGACAGGCTTTGATGTTCCATCACTGGATACCATGTATATTGATAAGCCAATGAAAGCCCATAACTTAATGCAAGCTATTGCAAGGGTCAATCGTGTATATCCTGGTAAAACAGGAGGGCTCGTTGTAGATTACATAGGGATTAAGAAAGAGCTTTTTGATGCACTTAAGACTTATACCAATCGAGACCAAGATAAAGTACAGGAAAATGAGGAAGCTAAGAACATTGCACTTAATCTTATAGAAACCCTAAGAGATGTATTTTACTACTTTGATTACACAGATTTCTTTGGAGATAGTGACAAAAAACGTTATGACCTTATTCGTAATGGTGCAGAGTATATACAAGCTACAGAAGCACGTAAAAATGTATTTATGACACAGACCAAGAAGCTTAAAGATGTCTTCAAAATCTGTGCAAGCTTACTGAGTAAGAAGGAAAAGGATGAAGTATCCTTCTTTGTTGCAGTAAGGTCATTTATCATGAAAACCACTAAACAGGGTGTACCTGACCTAAAAGAGGTAAATAGTCGTATTTCAAAGATGCTAGAGGAAGCTATATTAGAAGATGAAGTCCTAGTTCTTACAGAGGCAGGAAGTAAAGAGAGCTTTGACCTACTGACAGAAGAGAATATTCGTAAGCTGCAAGCTTTACCTCAGAAAAATATTGCTGCCAATATCCTTATGCGTGTCATGAAAGAAAAGGTAAATGATATCAAAAAGGTTAACTTAGTCAAAAGTAGAGAATTCTCAGAGAAGCTTCAAAAAATTATTGATAAGTATAATAACCGTAATGATGAAGCAGATGTTTTCAAAGTGCTTGAAGAATTACTCAAATTTAAAGAAGCACTTATGGAAGCCATTGAAGAAGGCACACAAATGGAACTAAGCTATGAAGAAAAGGCATTCTTTGATGTACTTACAGCAGATCCAGAAGTGATTAAACAAATGGATAGCGAAATCCTGATTAAGATTGCAAAGGAACTCACAAAGACCATCAAAGACAACATGACCCATGCTTGGTACGAAAAAGCACAAGCACAGGCGAAGATGAGGAGAGAGATTAAGAGATTACTTAAGAAATATGATTATCCACCTAATAAGAGTGAAAAAGCGGTTGAAGATGTACTAGAACAGGCTAAACTCCAGTGTATAAATCATAGGTAACTTAAAGAATGAAGTAAAAAGAGAAATAAGCTGGAACAGAAAGGGTTAGTAAAAAAGTAGTAGATAAATTAGATAAAGGTATTTTTGAAGCTCTTGATATAGGCATTAGATGATGCTTGTATTAAGGGCTTTTATCCGTAAATAACTTTATATATAATATAAATGAAAAATATTTTAAAGGAGATTGAAAATGGGGATTATTTCAAAAGAAGATATGGCGAATTTACTAGATACCTGCTATAAAAAGGCAGTAGAAGGGTTACCTACATCGAAAAGTTGTGTACAATTAGGGGAAGAATATTTAAGTACATATGCTACGCCACTAATAGCAGCAGAGAAATTAACTAAAAATCAAGTTGCAAAATGTGGAACATCTGGTTTTGTGACAGGGTTAGGTGGAGTAATTACTTTACCAGTTGCTATCCCAGCAAATATATCAAGTGTAATATATATTCAATTACGAATGATAGCAACAGTTGCATATATAGGTGGATATAATCCTAATGACGATGAAGTACAAACTTTAGCATATTTATGTTTAACAGGGAATGCTATGACAGATATTGCAAAATCAGCAGGAATAAAGGTAGGAGAAAAAATATCTATAAATTTAATTAAGAAGATTCCAGGAACAGTATTAACTAAAATAAATCAAAAAGTAGGATTTCGTTTGATTACTAAATTTGGGGAAAAGGGTATAATCAATTTAGGGAAAATGGTACCATTAGTAGGTGGAGTTATTGGAGGAGGAGTGGATATTGCTAGTACTAATGTAATTGCAAAGAAGGCGATTAACGTGTTTATTCATGGGGTTATAGAGTAGATTTAGATAGTTTTAAGTAGATGCTATTACTACAACGTCAAATAGCCTTTTGTGAATGAGCTCTATATCATAAATCAGTAGTTTTCTTAAACCGTGTGTCATGAATAAGAGTCAGCATATCTATGAAATATGAGAACTCCCAAGTTATTGTTATACGATGGCTTGGGAGTTCTCATATTAGCAAGGAAAATAAGGAGAAGTGTATATTATGAAATAGCCTAAAGCGTATGATATAATATAAGTAAAAAATGACCATACTTTGACTAGAATAAAGGGCACAGGAGACAAATACATGGAAAGATTAAAGCCACTCAATGATTTTATATTAAGGTGAGGATTATAGAAAGCTTAATAAAGTGATAATAATTAATTTATTAGATTTTAATTTACTACAAACTAAGAATTATCACAGTTCATTTCACTTATGGGAAGACTTTGAGAAGGAGCATATTTGATAACATACAAAGAAGCAATGGCGGCTTTTCAGTTTAAGGGCTTAAGGAGAATACTAAGCCAAGCGAATAAATTTATTGTTACAAATGTGGACTGATTATAATTAAACTGGGGATTATTAAGTATAATTTTTATATTTTTGTGGAAAAATTGATTACAATAAAAACTTAAAAGGGATATCGTTAAACTTTTTTGCACTCTATTTTATAGGGTAAACTTTCTAGTTTAATGATATCCCTTTGCTTTTTCAAAGTAATTAAGTTAACATCTTTCTCTAAGATTTCTTCAGCTGATACTGTAATCTCTTGTGTAGTAGAGGATATATTTTGGTATTCCATCATATTCGACATTGCAGTACTAATTTCTTGTTAATGAGATAAAATCTGAAATTGTAAAATTTTGTATTATTAAGAATGAATAAAAATGAATAATGATTAGCTATTTCGACATTTATTAAAGAAATTTAGTGATAAAATAAAGAAAAATACCACAACTAAGAGGGGGATAAGGGTGAGAATTAGAACAAAAATAAATTTATTGATGAGTAGTGTTTTATTAGCACTAGTTATTCTTTTTGGTATTTCCATGCAAGTATCTATGACAGAAATAAGTGAGCAACAAGAGCAGGTTTTAAATGAGATGCATAAGGACATTAATCAGCGTGTAGAAGCACAACTTAGTGAGCTGGCTGGAAATATAGGAAGTTATATTTATTCTTTAGAGTCAGAATTAGATAAAATTATGTTAAATGCAGCTTATGTACTTTATGAAAAAGATGCAGCATTGGGGGGAAAGATAAATCCTGAAGACTTAGAAGTACTTAAGGAAAAAACAAAGATGAATGATTTATATTTAACCAATGAAGAAGGGGTTTTTATTATTAGTACAGAGGAAAAATCCCTTGGCATGAGCCTTTATGATATATGGGATGGTTATAAAATGCTTATGACAAAAGAAGAAGATATTTTGCTATCAGATTTCAAAATTAAAGAAGAAACAGGAACTATATTTAAATTTATGGCTATTCCAAGAGCCAGTGGAAGGGGAATTATAGAATCTGCATTAGATGCTAGTAAGCTTGAGGACAGTTTACAGATGTATTTAACAGAATCAAATGGTGTACAAGCGGTCTATTTATTTGATAGTAATAACATGGTATTAACTGAAAATTTAAAGGAAGGGTGTCAGTCTGAGTATAAAAAGGGAGAAGAGGGGGATAATGAAATAGTTAATGCTCTTTTTAGTGGTACGGATAGTGTAAAAATTGAAGCAGTAGATAATGAGGCTAAAATCTATTTCCCTATAAAAAAGGGTGAAAAAATAGTATATGTACTTTATATGAATGTGGACACATCACCATATTATAGTGTAGAAAAGATTGTGAATTCACCTTTAGCTATTTTGGAACAGCATATAGAGGCTAAAAATAAAGTAGTTTTTAGTATTATCTTAATTTGTAGTATACTAGCTATTATTACTAGTACAATAATAGTTAATTATGTTATGAAACCATTGGCAGAGTTTAATCGTATTTTAAATGGATTATCTAAGGGTGAAAAAGTAAATATGCCGAAAAGAAAATATAGTATCGATTTTAAGGAACTCAGTGAAAATCTCGAGAATATGATTGAACGTTATATGAATATTATTGAAGGTATTAAGCAAAGTGGTAAGCAGATTACAGTATATCAGCAAGAGCATCAAAAAAACATACATAGCATAGGGGAGATAATTGAAGGTATAGATCAGCAAATGGAAAGTAATGCAGAACGCATACAAAATGAAAGCGTAGATATCCAAGATTTAGATCAGCTGATGGGAGATATAACAGAGCATTTAAATATGATTTGTAGTTTAAATGAAGAATTATTTAAAAAGGGAGAGGTTTCTCAGCAATTGGCTAAAGCTGGGGCAATTTCTTTGGGTAAAATGAATGAAGAAACAAACTGTTTAATTAAAAAAATACAAGAGGGTACGGAAGCTGTGAAGCAGTTAGGTCTTTATTCTGAGACTATTAATCAAATGAGCAATTTTATTACTCAGGTTACTAAACAGACAAAGCTTCTTTCAATTAATGCCAGTATAGAAGCAGCGAGGGCAGGTGAAAGTGGAAAAGGTTTTGGTGTTGTAGCAGATCAGATCAAAGAACTTGCTGAAGCATCGGATAAGGCAAATAGCGAAATTGTAAAAAGTATGACTTATATGACACAGGAGGTTAATAAAACAGAGAAAAGATGGCTTGAACAGCTGAAACAGACGACGGAGACACAAGATGAAATAGCACATACTAGTCAGAAGCTTATAGATTTAATTACAGTCATATTTGAAATGAATAAAATAATTGGAGAACTTTCAAAGCCAGTAGAGATAGGACATAAGCATGGTCAAGAGATGAAAGAGAAGTTTAATAACCTCAATCAATATAGCTTAGAAAATGCAGCACAAATTGAAGAAACAGTTTCAAGTATGGCAGATGTTATGAGTGGGCTAGATGAGCTAAGGAATTCTTTAGAGGCCATTGAAAAGAGTAGTTGCGAATTACAAGATAAAATTAAATTGTAATAGGCTATTGATAAAGCTTAATATGAGCTAGCCCAAAACGTTATGTCAGTTGAATGCCCTAAACGTAATAATGAGTAACATCTTTTGTATCCCTATAAGTACTGGGATCATTCATAAGATGGTGACCCAATGTGCCCAAAAGATCCGTCCTATTATTGAGGTCATCAAAGAGAAAATTATATTTTATAGAGAAGATGGCGAGTGTAACGGTTTTTGATATATTAATTGCCATATTGTTAAACTTTGAAGTACGTTTAAAAGAAAAAAATATTGATTTTACAGATGTAAATAGTGCTGTATTAGTAAGCTATAATGGAGATTACATGAGATAGGAGGAATGAGATGTCAACACATAGATTCATGGATCGAATTTGTATCGTGGCGATGATTTTTGCACTCATTGTAACTTTTATCTATTAATTCTTAGAAAATGGAGGTTTCATGATGAGACAGCGTAAATTAGTGTTGTATATTGCTTCAAGTTTGGATGGTTATATTGCTACAGAGGAACATAACTTAGATTGGTTGCTTTCAACTGAGGGAGAAGGAGATAATGGTTATACAAAGTTTTATGATACTGTGGATACCATTCTGATGGGAAGAATAACTTATGAATGGATTATGGCACATGAGAAAAGTAATTTTCCGTATAAAGGTAAAGAATGCTATGTTTTTTCTAAAACTAAGAGGGAAAACAATGAAGATGTAACATTTCTCTGTGACGATATAGTTGAATTTACTCATCAGCTTAAGAATAAATCTGGCCAGAATATTTGGCTTGTTGGTGGAGGTGATTTATTAAATAGCTTTTTAAAAGAAAAATTAGTGGATGAGATTATAATAAATATCACGCCAGTTTTATTGGGTAAAGGGATTCCTCTATTTAAGGATAATGATTTTGAAACTAAATTATTCCTAAAAGGAATCAATCGTTATAATCAATTTGTTGAACTGCATTATGAAGTTGTACAAGATAGTAGTAATGTTACATTATTTTAAAAATTAAGTTGTATTTCATTTTAAAGCATTATATGATGACTTTAGACATCGATGTACTTTATGATAAAGAAGGTAATTTATGAATAGTAAAGTTGAAATAATGCCCTCGTATAAAGTTGTTTATATGAGGAAGATTGGCCCTTATGGTCCCCTAAATATTGAACTAATGGAGCGACTTAAAAGTTGGGCAAGGAACAATAATTTACTTAATGAGGACACAATAATACTGGGGATAGCACAAGATAATCCTAGTACAACAAAGGCAGAAGTATGTCGCTATGATGCATGTTTAGTTTTTGGGGACAATGATAGAATAGATTACAACGAGATAGAGCAAGGCAATATTACTGGAGGAAAGTATATTGTGTTTGAAATTACGCATACAACAGAAGCTGTTCAACAGGCATGGGCGGAGATTTTTACAAAATTAATAGAGCAAGGTTATAGTATGGATGAGACAAGACCAATAATCGAACGCTATCAGATGCAACTGGTTAAGAATCATCTATGTGAAATCTGTGTTCCAATATATTAAGGTAATGCTTAAATAGATGTAAAATAGGATATAAAAAAGCTGAAAACTATATGATACAATAGGTTTTCAGCTTTATATTTTTGCTTATTAACGGTTATCTACTTTTTCAGGATACATATCATGATGCATAAGGCGTTCAAAAGCCATTTCTTCCCATCTTGTCCCGGGCATACCATAATTGCAATAAGGATCAATAGAGATACCACCTCTAGGTGTAAACTTACCCCATACTTCTATGTACTTAGGTGCCATAAGTTTAATTAAGTCCTTCATAATGATGTTGATGCAATCTTCATGGAAGTCACCATGGTTTCTAAAACTAAAAAGATAAAGTTTAAGAGATTTACTTTCTACCATTAATGACCCTGGAATATAAGAAATATAAATGGTGGCAAAGTCTGGCTGACCTGTCAGTGGACAAAGACTTGTAAATTCAGGACAATTAAATTTAACAAAGTAATCGTTATCGGGATGTTTATTTATAAAAGTTTCTAAAACTTCTGGAGCATAATTATCTGGATAGGCTACCTTCTGATTACCTAAATGTGTTATGCCATCTAATTCTTTTGTTGTTCTTCCAATCATTCTAAAGTCTCCTTTGTTGTTTTAAATAGAATAGGTACGACACTTTTTATTAAAAGTACGCCTACAAAAGCAGGAATTACCTGACCTATACATAAGCTTACAGCAAGGGGACCATATGGCACGTTTAAAAGATAGGACAGCCAAACAGAGACACCAAGCCCTGGAATTAAAATAATAGGCACAGCAGTAAGCCATTTGTTAAGATTACCTTTTTTAATGAGAACAATAGAATAGGTTGTAGCTATACCAACTATACAACCTCCAATCATATCTAAAAGACCTAAGCCTCCAAAGAGAAAATTAGAGATAAGATTGGCAAGACCAAGGGGCAAAACTAGGAACGGAAATAAATAAGATAGGGCGTACAGACTGGTTGCAATGCGTATTTGATAAGCCCCAAAAGAAAAGCTTTGTGTAAAATACAGAATGACGATATAAAGTGACATCATTACAGAAGAGAAAACTAATTTCTGTGTTTTATTTAAGTTTGTCATATTCATTAACGTTCACCTCCAAATTAAATTCACAACAACAAAAGTTGTCCCTAGTTTTGTTTTTAGACAGGATGGTCTCGAACTGTCTGATTAATTTAAGGCGTACTAGAATAGTATATGTTAAATGAATTAAATTTTCAATTATTTAAATTGCATTTCAAAAATTTAAAGGTTAAAGAGGTAGAGAAATAATAAGGATTTTATAGCAGGACATGGAACTATTCTTTTACAGATTAATATTATATAAATGTAAAGGAGTTGATAAGGTGGAAACAACAGGGAATAATAATGAAAATATGCAACAACTATATGACCAATGTAAATCAATGATGAATTATCATGCTATTATAAGAATGAAAGATGGTCGTGAATTTGATGGTATCATTGAAAGTGTAGAGCCTGACAGTATGAATGTACTACTAGGAGAAGATGTAATACTTAGAGATGATGAAGATAATAGACAGGAACAATATAATAATCCTAGAAGATTGAGGAGATTTAGAAGCACCAATTTTCCGCTAGCTAGTTTGTTAGCTTTATCAGTTTTACCCTATCCATATTATGCACCACCCTATCCTTATGCACCACCATACCCATATTATCCTTATTAGCATGTAAATTTAAAAGTTATTTAATAAGATATAAAAGATAAAGCATGATACAACCTGATAGAGGAATGTATCATGCTGTTTTTTTAGTACCTCGGTATATACATTTATTGTTGATTTTGTTAGTGTGATTAAGGTTGTTAAATTTAAATTTAATAAATTATTTAACAAATTTATTAAATTTTAAATTTTAAAAATTAAATAAAAAAATATTTAAAAATAGAAATGGATATGATATTATCAGGTAGAATTAGTTACTGACAGGATAGATGTTCAATATTAATCATATTGTATGTTTTATAAGAGATAAAAATGAATATCTATGTATTTGTAGTGAAATTATTAATGGTACAAGTAGGTTGGATGTAGAATCTGATGAATATAAAGAGAATATTGAGTTTATGAGGAAAAATTTTATTATCAAAACGGAAGATAATAAAAAAATACTTGATGAAATATATAGTAAAATTGCTGAAAAGAAGAATAAGATGTCACCTACATCCCTTACATTAATGATTACACAAGATTGTAATCTTAGATGTACATATTGTTACGGTGTAAATATTGAGAATAGAATTGCACTTACAATTAGTATTGATGGGCCTGAAAGTGTACATAACACTAATAGGTTTTATGCTAATGGTAAAGGATGTTATGAACAAGTTGTTGAAAATACAAAGGAATTAAGAAAAACAACATTACTTACCGCTAGAGCAACTGTTTCTAAGGCTAGCCAGGATGTATGTGAATGTGTAGAGCATCTTGTAGAATTAGGGTTTAATAGAGTTGCATGGGCAATTGCATTAAATTTAGTAAGTGATGAAGATATTGATAAGATTATAAATGATGAGAAACATTTGATTGCACATGTAGAGCAGCTTATTAATGCAGGGGAAATAGAGCAAGCAAAAAAATATATGAGTATTACAAGTATGCTGTCTAGGTTTGGTTCAGATGGGGTGAGAACAAAGGGGTGTGGAGCCGGTAGCAACATGATGACTATTAATATAGATAGAAATATTTACCCCTGCCATAGATTTGTTGGTAATGAAAATATTCAATTAGGTAATATTTCTGGTGAAGAAGCTTGCAATAATGATACTTTTTATCAGAATGTAATCTTAGATAATTTTAGTCAATGCAAAGAGTGTGTGGCAAAATACTTATGTGGTGGTGGATGTGTTAATGAGAATTATGAGTATACGAATAATATTAATGAGGCACCAGAAAGAAGATGTAAATATACAAGAGCTATAGTAGAAGAGTTATTACATGTTTATTTGAGAATGAGTGATGAGGCTAAGGCTAAAATGTTTAAGAAGTAGTATGAAGTTGGTAATAATAATTTGGTAAAGGATTTACTAAATTATTTATTATAAATTAATACATAGAAGGGAGATGAATAATATGAAACAAATCAATAAAGCAATGCTTATTGAGGGAGCACAAGATAGAGATCCTAACTGGTGTGTTTTCTGTGACTTGGCTGATAGATGTAGTTCATGTGATGCTATAGATTTTTATGACAAAGATTGTGGTACCTGTGATCTTACTAGGGAAGAAAACTAATAAGATGTATGATGAAATAGTAAAACCTTAACCATTGGTTAGGTTTCACTATTTTGTGTATTATATTTTGAGAGATAGGCTGGTGATTATAATGAGTATACAAATTAAAAATTTATCTAAGAAATATGAAAATAATAAATTTAAGTCTTTAGATAATGTGAATTTGAAAATATCTAATGGAATATTTGGATTAATCGGAGAAAATGGAGCAGGGAAAACTACTTTATTAAAAACGCTAGCTACGCAATTAAAAGTAGAGAGCGGAGAAGTCAATGTATTTGAATATGAACTACCCAAAGATACGCAAAAGGTTAGATCTATATTAGGGTATTTGCCTCAGGATATAGATTTTTTTAATCATTTAACTGTATTTGAAATGTTAGATTATATTGGGCTATTAAAGAATATAAAAGAGGAAGAAGAAAGAAAGAAACAAATAGACAAACTGCTTTTGCAGTTTAATTTAAGTGAAAAAAGGAATACTCAGGTGAGCAGCTTATCTGGAGGGATGAAGCAGCGTTTAGGGATTGCACAATGCTTACTAGGAGACTCAAAACTGATTATTTTAGATGAACCAACTGTTGGTTTGGATCCTATAGAAAGGTTAAGATTTAGAAATATTATTAATGAGATAGCAAAGGATAAAATTATTATTGTCTCTACACACATTATTAGTGATATTGCCATGATGTGTGAAAATTTAGCTATTATTAAAAAGGGAAAAATTTTATATAGTGGAAGTACCGATGAATTATTAGAAAAACTTGGTGATAAAGTATGTGTTGATATAGTAGATAGTAATATAGAAATAAATGATGCAAAGTATAAACAAATCATCTCTATTACTAGAAAGAAAGGAAAGTTAGAGGTAAGATTTATTGAGGAAACAAATAATACTTATCAACATGTTGAACCTACTTTAGAAGATGCTTATTTTTATATGGCCAATAAGGAGCTAGAATAATATGGATGAGTTAAAACGTTTGTTCAAAATAAGAAACCAAGAAGACTTTTATGGATATAAAAGATGGATTGATTTGTGTATTTGTGTATTTTTTATAGTTATGGGGTTTAATGGGTTGCGAACCCGTATAATAGTGCTATTAGCCTTGAATATTTGGATAGCTATAAATGTTCAGCAAATATTTACTTTGTTTGAAAGAAAAAAGTGTAAGTTTATTTTATTAGAAAACCCAAAAACAGATTTAAATATATTTTATATGATATTACAGACTAGTCTAGTTGAAAACTTGGTGTATATCCTTATGTATTTTATACAAATTAAATGCTTTTACAGAGCCAATATTTTCATAGCTATAAGTATAACAATTATTCATAGTCTATTTGCTATAGCTTTAGGATTTTTTGCAAGCCAAATGCGTCATAAAAAGACAGGGATTATATATTTATGTGTGTATTATATGTTTAATTTTTTCGTGAGTATGTCATGGCCAGATAATGAATTTTGGAGACATATATTTATAACTTCTCAGTTATATAATGTACATGTATTTGATTTGAGCAATAATATAGCAATAATTTCTTGGATAATTATGTTATTTGCAACAGGATACTTATTATTTGAGAATTACAATAAGATTAAAATTAAAATAAAAGGTGTCATTATTATCATAACAATAGGTATCTTTATTGGCATCAATTCGATTGATATCATGTCTAATAATAACTCTAGTTATAAGCAAAAGAATGATTATATTGTTACGCAGATGAATATATGGACAGGGGTGACAGAGGATATATGTAAGGGATTAAAAGATCGAGGAATAGATAATTTACCAAGTGAAAAGTGTACTTTTAGTCAATATCATATATCATATTTATATCATTTTTATCATACACGACCTATTTTATTCGAAATACAAGGAGAACAGTTACATATCAATATTTTTGCCCATGCCATGATTAACTTTAATGAATTTGAACTGGCCAGAGAAATGTTAGATAGATTGTATGCATATCTAGAAAAGTATATTAATAGTCAAAATAACAATTATATACATCAAATTGTAGATGGTCATAAAGCATATATCATGCTAGAAGTATATGATAATCTACCTATCAATATACAAGATGAGTTTAAAAGAGATATCCAAAACACAATTGATGGGATGAATAATAAAGAAGTTACAGATGCTAACTTTTTAAAAAAAATTGTACAAATAATAGATGATAAATATCCTGAATATAATGAAGTTTTATATGATGCTGTATGTAAGTACTTACCTGAAAATATGGATGAAGTTAGTGAGATTTTTGAACAAGAGCTTAAGCCATTATTGAAAGATAAGGATATTAGCAATATATTAAATCAAGTAAAGGAGGAAAAGTAGGATGAGAATAATAGACACAATTAAATCTCAAAGTAGTATTATAAGGAAGAATAAGATTTATTATCTATTTATTTTATTATTATATATCTTTGCTGCCTTCTTTGATGTTACCAATAAATGGGGATTAACTAGTTTTAATGATTATATCTATAGGTACAATTTCCAACAACTAATTATTGTGATATTTAATATTATTTTTGTTATGAGATTCATCAATGAAAAATATGTTAATATGTATCGTAATTTTCTGAATATATATATTCAAGATTCATATCAATATTTTTGGTGTTTTCTTATGACATTAAGCCTTGCCAATATTATTCCATTTATTATAGGACAGTTAGCTGCATATGTAGTCTATAATGGACCAATACAAATATTAGTGGTGAATATAATTATAGTAAGTATCGAGATTGTGGTTTCTGTATTACTAAGCATGTCATTTGTATTACTAATAAAGAAAGATATTTTAGTATATGCTAGTTATTATATTCTAGTAGTTATTTCACTAGTCTTAAATAACATATATATTGCTTTTCCATTGACTATCAATCTTTTAGAGACTGAAGAGTACTATATAACATTTGCAAGTGGTTTGTGGATAGGGAGAATACTACTGCTCATATTTAGCTTGATCTTTTTCATATTTGTATTAAAGAGATTTGTGAAAGGAATTAATAAATGAAGTAGAATTTGTTAGTACAAATAGTACCTAGTAAGAAAGAATATAGTTATTCTATAGAACAAAGTATAACTGCAAGTTATTTTATTAAAACTAAAGTAGATATAAATATTAGTTTAGAGTTATTTCATGGGGATGAGTACCTAGATAGTCATTGTTCAGAAGAACGTGGAGAGGTAACATTGGCACATACGCTACTCCAGAATAAAAGTTATGAACTTAAAGTGATAGTTAATCAAGAAATATATGAATCAAAAGAATATGTAATAGTTATTGAACAAATAGTAAAGCCTCAGATGAGTTTTTTTAATCAACAATGGGCATTAATGAATAAATTTACAGGAGTAGACATTAATATTTTACCAGTTTGGGCATGTATCCCTGAATTAACTAATATAGTTATTGGGGTAGTAGACACAGGAATTGATTTTAGTCATCCTAATTTAAAAGATAGAAAGAGTAATCTAAGTTATAATTTTGTACATAATATGCAAGAAATCATAGAAATAGGTGAAGAAAAGAATATCGCTGCTTCTGAGAGTGGACATGCGACTCATATAGCAGGAATAATAACTACGTCTAGTGATACTTTACAAGGAACATGTGGTGTGATTCCAAAAGCGGAAATTGTATCACTTAAAGTCCTAGGAAGTAAAGTGGAGACAGTTGCTGAGTTTAATGATGCGTCAGTAGCTTTTATTAATGCAATTAGATATGCACAAGCTCATAATATTCATATATTAAATTGTAGTTTTAATGGAAATATACCTTGTATAGAAGAACAGGAAGTAATGCGTAGGGCAAAAGATATTTTATTTATTATTTCGGCTGGAAATGATGGAGAAAATCTGACAGAAAAGAGAAAGTATCCAGCATGTTATGAAGTAGAAAATAGTATAGTGGTAGGGGCATGTGATGTTGCTGGTCAAATATGTAAAAATAGCAATTATGGTGAGAATGTAGACATTGCTGCACCGGGTTATAAAATTTTAAGTATCTACAAAAATCATAAATATATTAGTGCAAGTGCTACTTCTGTGGCTAGGCCTTTTGTGACATCTATTTGTGCATTAATGAAAGCACTAGATCCTACATTATCACCAGTGGAAATCAAACAATTACTTTTAATGCCTAAAAATATTACTTATAAAAAACAATTACAAGGTAAAGTAAAATGCTCTGGAATTGTAAATGCTTATAAAGTGATTCGAAGTATAATGGATATGCATTATAGTATATGAATTAAGAAGATAGAAAAGAGAGAATAAATATGTTAAAGAAATATATGGAGTTTTATGACAAGTATTTTTCTTGTTTTTTGGGGTATCAAATATTAGGAATGATAATATTAGTAGTGTATTCCATGAGTTCTGTTATTTATCCTTATTTTATGCAGCGAATTATTGATGAGGGTATATCTACAGGGAATATGAATAAACTTATTAGCTATTCAGTCTTAATGATAGCTGTTATCTGTATATCAATCATAGTTAAGTATATAAGAACATTATTTTTCTTTAGATATAACAAGAAAGTAAGTAATAATATGCGGGGAATTATTATAAAAAATATTTTTAACTATAATAGTAAGTTTTTTACAAGATTTAAAGTAGGTGAAATTATATCATTACTAGAACAAGATGTTCAGATTGACAATCAGTATTCATATCAATAATAAATGATGTTATATCGAATATATTAGTTATGATTGGATTAGTTACTATTTTATTTAGTATAAATTTTAAAATTTCAATTCTTTCAATTACTATAGCTAGTATTTATTTGATTTTTCAAATGAAATATGGTGGACGTATAAAGCGACTTTCATATAACGTTAGTAAACAACGAGGAAAATTTCAAACTGTTAGCCAAGAAATTGTAGAAAATAGTATTAATATTAGATTGATGAATTAAGAAGATTTTTTTGAAAATATGTATCATAGTAACTTAAATGATTTTTATGATTCTCAATATAAAGCAGTTAAATTACGAGCAAAGATTAATACAGTAGATGGTGTATTTGAAGCAGCAAATTTGATATTAGTATTAGGGCTAGGTGGTGTAATGGTACTTCATAATGAATTAACAGTAGGGTCGTTGTTTACATTAGCTTTGGCAAGAATTTTTTTAGACCAAGAAAGTTCAATTATTATTTTAGATGAACCAACATCAGCTCTGGATATTATTTCAGAGGATATAGTTATAAGAAATATCATGGAATATAAGAAAGAATCAATTATTATTATGATCACACATAGACAGGCAGTGCTTAAATATTGTGATTATATAATGAAAATTGATCAACAAAAGTTAAATAAGGAAGCTATGTAGATATACTATATCATTTAAAACTTCTTTAATAATTTTAAGAAAAATTATTGCTTGTTCGTTTGTCAATTTTCCACTAGCTAGTTTATTAGCTTTATCAGTTTTACCCTATCCATATTATGCACCACCATACCCATATTATCCTTATTAGCATGTAAATTTAAAAGTTATTTAATAAATGATAAAAGATAAAGGCATGATACAATTCTGATAGAAGAATGTATCATGCCATTTTTAATTTTATAAAAGATGTTTCACATCACGATCTAGCGTATTAATTATTTCAGCAACATCATATCTAGCAGGGGTTTGCTCACCTACCTGATTGGCAATGATTTGGGAAATATAATTTTTTTTAGTAGCTAGAATATGTGTTTCTGCTTGATCAGGTGGGTAATTATGCATAAGTATAGCATAGTTTCTTGCACAGTCTTGTTGATAATCATGGCTATCAAAAGAAACACTTTCATCATATTTATGACCATTTGAATCTAAACAAGAGATAATAAAATTAAACTGACTCATAAAAAGGCTCCTTTCATCATTCATCTTATTTATTATTCTAAAATAAGGTGATTTTATTCATGGTTGTTAATGGTAAAATAAAACGGAGAGATTTCGGTAAACAAAAACGGAGAATATTATACAACTTTTTACAACTTACTGTTCTCTTCTGATAAAATAATTATGAAAATATCAGAGGAGATGATAGAAATGAAAGGATGGAC
>JAZKZQ010000201.1:0-2230 GCA_045612745.1 Cellulosilyticum sp.
CAAACTTTATGGATGGCGTGCGAATATGAATCGTAAAATTAAAGCAAGGCAAGTTGTACTATTAGAGAATGCCACAGAATATGTAGAGGATTCTATAAGGATAGAGGACGAGATCATTAATAAAATGCTATGCGATAAATGTTTAAGTTTACTTTCTGATGTGGAGTATAACTTAATTTATGATTATTATATTCAGAAAATCCCTCTTAAGGTTGTAGCTGAACGATTGAATCTAGGTTATAAAAATGCAGAGAAAAAGAAGCGAAAGGTTTTAAATAAATTAAAGGGAATATTGGCGTAAACTATTAATAAAGCAAAAAATAACATTGAAGTAATATGTCTAAATAAATATAATATTAGTAAAAGTCGATATATATATATATAAAGGTATTAATTTGCAAACTAATGAATATATAATTAATAAGAGGAATGTCCAGATGTAAAAAGGAGGTTAAAAGATATGAATGTAGTAAAGTTGAAGATTAATCCGTATCAAAATACTAATACTATATCTATTAATGATAAGGTACTTTCATCATATAGTGAATTAAACAATTTTATTAAACGTCCTTTTTTAGAATGGGCACATCTGTTTTATGAGACAGTAGAAAAAGAAGTTTATGGAGAGTATAAAGTAATTGTAGTTTCAGGAGAGTTTGAAAATATATTACTTAGTAAATTAAGAGCTAAATATCCTAGTTGTATAGAATATATCTATGAAGAGTTTGAAGTAAATGCGAAGGAAGAAGTACGTTTAGAGACACTAGAGAAGTTAGGGAAGAAGTATCTTGAAGAGTATGTAAGACTTGATAATAAGCTTTTTATATGTGATGAGGCCGGCAGAAAAATACCAATTCCTATGGGATATCAGGCGACATTAGATAAAGAGCAAGCAAGCATTATTATAGTCACTAATGAGTTAGCAGCCTTGGATTTAGCTAATAAAAAAAGTGGAAAGTTTATCATTTATTTTGATAACACATCTAGAGTTAGTCGGGTACATAAATCCTATATATTAGGGTTAACAATGAATAAAGCGTATAATTTTTTAGAAGCATTTGTTAAAAGACAACTGTATATGCCACGCATCATATACCTTTATCAGCAGCTAATCCAGAAAATAGAGACTTTAACAGAGGAAGAAGCAAGGCAATTGGCATTGGCGATTCAGATTGATACATATGTTTGGGTCAATGTAAGAAATGAAATTGAAATAGGGGTAGAGGTACCTATAGAGTACAAAGTAATACCACCTAGTGCCAGTATACCACAGATTCAAGCAGTGGTATTAAATCAGAGAATCGCTAGCTGTGATGGTAAACAATTAGTGGGACTTACTGAGGGACAAACAACTATTGAGTTTTATAAATCATTAGAGAGTACACCTTTTTATAAGACGGCTATTAGAGTAAGTAATACACATACCATAGAAAAAATGGCATTATCATTAGATGAGATGGTCATGGGTGTTGGAAAAACGCAGCAGGCAAATATAGAAATCTATCCTGAAGATGCAGAAGACATTGAAGAATTAGAATGGATTAGTAGTGATCCACAGGTTGCAAAGGTTTCTGAAGAAGGTAAAATAAAGACTATTTCTGAAGGAAAGTGTATCATTACTTTAAAGGGAAGAAGAACACAGGCTGAACTTGAGCTTACTGTTAGGCCACAGATTAAAAAGATTACATTAAGTCAAAATCAGTGGTGTGCACATGTAGGGGATAAACAGCCTATTGAGGTATTGATAGCACCGATAGAGGTGTATAACAGAGAGTATAGATGGTTTACCACAGATGAGACAGTAGCATTCGTAGAAATGCAAGACGATGGTCAAGAGGTCATGCGTGCAGTAGGACGAGGAAGTTGTATGATTACTTGCCAAGCAGTAGATGGTATAGCAACAACAAGCGTAGCTGTTATAGTGAGCCGAAGAACGTGTAAAAGAAATGATAAGCATACGTGGCTTAGTTTATGTGCGATAAGTAGTATACTTTTCTTTGCGTTCTGTACCCTTAAGTTTGATACAGGTATTATTTTTAGTGCACTTTTAACTTGGTTATTAGGTATCGTAGCGATTATTTCAAATAAAAGAGACTGGCTTTGGGTAGTCATACTGATGCTGTTAATTATGATGACCTTATTAATGATGTAAGAGAGAAAAGAGAATAACTTGCTTTAAGTAAAAAAGTGTTGCAAAAAGACATAGAGTATTTTTGTAACACTTTTTTAT
>JAZKZQ010000202.1:0-5968 GCA_045612745.1 Cellulosilyticum sp.
GTGGGATTACTTATGTACTCATCAAAATGTTTTCTGGTAAACGTAAGGATATTAGTATGGTAATGTATATATTAGCTGTACTATTTGCGATTAAATTAATACTTTCATCAATAATGTAAGAATATACCATAAAAAAACTAAATAAAAACCTATAATAATACGATATAAAGGTATATGCCTTTATATCGTATTATTATTTTTATATAAAAATAATATGGTTAAGGGAATACATCATATATGCTTATGAAAATACTTTGTTTTTTAAGAAAAATATGGTAAAATAAGCCGAAGAATTTTAAAATATAGTAAAAAAATAAGTAGAAGTATATTGTATTAATCTTAAAAGAGAAGGGGGATGTATGTGGATAACGAGGAGTTTATGCAGAAGATTATGCAGGATTTCAGAAATATTAAAAACTACGAGCAAAAGAGAGGTTTTTTAGAAGATCTTAATTATCAGGTAGGACAGATTAAATATTTCTATGATGAATTAACGCCTAATCAAACTGGAGATCCATCTACAACATTTTATAGGCCAAAGCAATTACCAAAAGTACATCAGATAGCCTATTTTAATTTAACAAGAGGTTTTCCTAAGGAACTATATGGGGGGCATTGGTGCTATGTATTTAAATATTTCAAAACAAAGTTTGTAATTATTCCTACTACATCTGTGAAACCAGATTCATTACCACCAGATAAAGAATTTCAAATGGATATCGAAGTCAAAGATTTTGCTAATCATTTTATTACAAGGCTTCAGATTGGAGATATGCGTACAGTAGATATTCAGCGTCTATATCCAGCAAAAGGTTTTTATGATGTGGCCACTGATAAGAATCAAATATTACAAACGGTGAGCCGTATATT
The DNA here is from genome assembly GCA_045612745.1 of Cellulosilyticum sp. Taxonomy (GTDB): domain Bacteria; phylum Bacillota; class Clostridia; order Lachnospirales; family Cellulosilyticaceae; genus Cellulosilyticum. The sequence continues at coordinate 871 of JAZKZQ010000202.1, forward strand.
ATTAGATTAATAGATTGTTTAATATAAAATGAAGGAAACTTTCAAGAGGTATTAATATAAAGCATAGGCTGTTACATCAAGCATGTAGCAGCTTTTTTTAATGGAAAATATCCTATAAAATTAATATTTTAAATATTGGAAAAATAACTGCATATATATTATAATAAGTTAGATGTTGTAAATGCGGATAGCTATTCAAACTGAGTGGCTTATTCTAGGGTGAAGAAAATTAAAATGGAGGAAATCGTATGATTAAAACAACACTTGTAGGATATGGAGATTTAAATGTTAAAAATTTGATAACCTACATAGAACGTTTAGATTCACATTTAGATGGATATTATCCTGGAATTTTGTGGAGCATAATCCATGAAAATGTAAAAGGGGCAACAATAAATATACTGTCAGAGAGTGTAGAGGAAAGAGTGTTGGTGCATCATCCTAATATTGTTTTTATAAATCTTTCATCCCATGATATGCGATTAGAATGTGAACAGGAAATAGGATTCAGTAATTATAGTAAGTATAAGGAATCATTAAATAATTTGTTAAGGAAAATCTGTCATCATAATAATCGTACAGGTCTAAATGCGTGTAAGCCTATTCCTATTCTTATAACCCCACCCCCTATGGCAGAAGATGTAGAAGAAGAGAAATGTAATAATCAGATACTTAGGGAGTATAGTCATATTATTAAGGAAATTGTTTTGGAATGGAATGGCATACTTATAGATTTATTTGATTATTTAAGTAAGAAGATAAATTATAAGGAGTATATTCGGGAAAATGGTTTAGGACTTAATCAAAATGGACAAGACTTATTATATGATTTAGTATTTGTAGAGATGACCAAACTGATAAATTACCAAGGGGTTTTAAGAGATCGTGAAGCACTGTATGAGAATGAAGAGTAGGTATCATTCTTTCAATTTATTTTCAGTAGATGTTCAAAAAACCATCACATAAGCATATTATTCTAAATACATAAAAGATAACCGATGTTTTTAAGGGAGGAATACATTATGTATTATGATGATGATGATACAATGAGAGATTTAATTAAAGATAGAATGAAAGCAGAGCAAGAAGAAGCAGAAGCGAGATTAAAAATAGAAAAAGAAGAAATTAAAAAAGTGAAGGCACAAAGCACACGAAAAAGAGTAGCATCTATTATTGGCATTTGTACACTAACAGTAGGTTCATTTGGACTAGGAGGTTACACATTTAGCCAATTTGGTAGTAAAGTAGTAACAGGCAATAGTGTAGCAAGTAACAATATAGCAAGCAATAATAATCTCATGCCAACTGCAGTAGGTAATAATACAGGTAGTAGCTTATCAGTAGCAGAAGTAGCCAATATAGCCGCAGATTCAGTAGTTGAAATTACAACAGAAGTTATGACAACAGGTTCAAGAATGCACCAGTATATTGCAGAGGGTGCAGGAAGTGGTGTAGTTATTTCTAAGGATGGTTATATTGTAACAAATAATCATGTTATTAATGGGGCAAGCAAAATCACTGTACGTCTTAGAAATGGAGAAAGTTATGATGCAACCCTTGTTGGAACGGATTCAAAGACAGATATTGCATTAATAAAAATAAAAGGAGCAACACTTTCTCCAGCAACCCTTGGTGATTCCGACAATTTACAAGTGGGTGAACTGGCAGTAGCTATTGGGAATCCTCTTGGACAACTTGGAGGAACAGTGACAAATGGTATTATTAGTGCTTTAGACCGTGAAATTACTTTAGATGGGCAAACTATGAATTTACTTCAAACTAATGCAGCAATTAATCCAGGTAACTCTGGTGGTGGTTTATTTAATGACCAGGGACAGCTTGTAGGACTAGTAGTAGCAAAATCAGCTGGGAATGATGTGGAAGGCTTAGGGTTTGCTATTCCAGTAAATGAAGTGAAGACAATTGTAAATGAGCTGATGAATAATGGTTATGTAACAGGCAGACCAGTACTTGGTGTATCTGTTTTAGCAGTAGATTCTATTCAAACAGCTATGCAATATCGTTTAAACCGCATGGGCGTATATATTCAGGAATTAACACCAGGGACAAATTCTGAAAAATCAGGGCTTCAAGTAGGAGATTGTATTGTAGCTATTGATGATAAAGAGGTGGCAGCTACATCAGATATTAGCGCCATTTTACAAGATAAAAAAGTAGGAGATACAGTGAAGGTAACGGTATCTAGAGGTGGACAAATAGTAACAAAGAATCTTATGTTATCAGAAAGTAAACCTCAATCAAATTAAAGTAAAGTTAGGCGCTATAATTCTGCTATCAAGCTGGTATTGTAGCGCTACTTTATTTTATTAGTACCGTGTGTTGTTTAATAAAATAAAAATATGCTACAATGAAGCCATATAAGGTGGGAAGGTGAGCCACTTACCCAATACAAGCATAAGGAGTTAAGTAATGTATAATATATTAATTGTAGATGATGAACAGATGATTCGTGAAATGATTAAAAAATATGCAATTTTTGAAGGGCATACAGTAATGGAAGCAGCAGATGGTATGAGTGCCATAGAGATTTGTAGAAAAGAAAAATTTGATATTATCATTATGGATGTTATGATGCCTGAGTTGGATGGGTTTTCTGCTTGTAAAGAAATTAGAAAGTTTTGTCAAACACCAGTAATTATGCTTTCTGCTAGAGGTGAAGAGTATGATCGTATTCATGGCTTTGAGATAGGGGTGGATGATTATGTGGTAAAACCTTTTTCACCTAAAGAGTTGATGATGCGTATATCAGCTATTATTAAAAGAAGTAAACCACAACAAGTAGAAGGGGTCTCTAAAAATGAAGTAAAGATACAGGGCATTGTGGTAGATTTTGATGGACGTATGGTAACGATTGATGGAAAAGCAGTAGATATGACACCTAAAGAATATGAACTTTTCTTTTATATGGTTAAAAATAGAGGCATTGCTTTAACGAGAGAGATGTTAATTAGCAATGTATGGGGCTATGATTACTATGGTGATGACCGTACTTTAGATACACATATTAAGTTATTACGTAAAACACTTGGTAAATATGCAGATTTAATAGTAACCCTAAGAGGGGTGGGATATCGTTTTGAAGAAAAATAAATGGAGTATGAAATGGCAGCTATTTGGATATTTAGCAGCCTTTGTAGGCGTGTTACTTATTGTATTATGGCTATTTCAAGTAGTTTTTTTAAATGATTTTTATGAAAGTATTAAGGTAAAAGAGATAAAAAAGTTAGGTAACCAAATTGGTAACAATATTGATAATAATCAAATTGTAAATCTTATTAATCAGATCGCACAGGATAAAGAACTTTGTATTGTAATTACAGATGAAAATGGATATATCATTTATGTAGAAAATAGTTTAGGCACCAGTAGTATTTATCCTGATGTAAGTCGTGAAGAATATCAGCGCCTTATTTATAAAGCCAAAGATGAGAAAACAAATGTGGCTATTGAAAAGCGTCCATACAAAGCCATTAATGTAGAACGTAGTTACACACGTAGAGATGTACGACTTTATTCTAAGGTTCAATCTTTAAAGAGTGTTGTTTATACAAAGGTATTAGAGAATGAACGGATAGGAAATGTAGCGATATTTATTAATGGACTTGTTTCACCTATTGATGCTACTGTACAAACGATTAGAGAACAGCTGATGTACGTAACACTTATTATGTTAGTTATGGCATTTCTACTTGCCTTTTATATTGCAAAGAGAATGACAAGACCTATTAGTCATGTGAATAATGTGGCTAAGTCTTTAGCAACTCATCCAGAAGAAGTCTCTTTTCATGGCAAAGGTTACAAAGAAATTGCAGAGCTTTCAGCTACATTAAATTATGCTGCAGGAGAATTAACAAAGACAGAAAATTTAAGAAGAGAATTAATTGCTAATGTATCTCACGATTTGCGAACACCACTTACACTTATTACAGGTTATGCTGAGATGATGCGCGATTTACCTGGTGAGAATACACCAGAGAATAGTCAAATTATCATAGATGAATCTAGGCGTTTATCCCAACTTGTTAATGACATGTTAGATTTATCAAGGTTGCAATCAGGCACTTCTAAATTAACATATACAAATTTTAATTTAACAGAAAGTATTCGCCAAATATTAAAGCGCTATAATGCATTGACAGAACAAGGGGGGTATCAGATAAATTTGCTTTATGATGAAGATGTATGGGTTAATGCTGATGAGCTTCGTATATCTCAAGTTTTATATAATCTTATCAATAATGCTATTAATTATACAGGAATAGATAAGAAAGTATTGGTTAAGCAAGTTATAAGGGAACAAAGTGTGAGAATAGAAGTGATAGATACAGGTGAAGGGATACCAGCAGAAAATATTCCTTATATTTGGGACCGTTATTATAAAGTAGATAAAACACATAAACGTGCCACTATAGGAACTGGTTTAGGGTTATCCATTGTGAGGTCGATATTAGATACGCATGGTGCAACCTATGGTGTAGAAAGTGAAAGTGGTAAAGGAAGTACATTTTGGTTTGAGATGCATAAAAATGCTACATCTTGAGAAAAAAAGCAAAAAAATCACAAAACCATCACAAAAGGGTGTATAATAATAATATAGATAGGCCCCATACCTTAGGTAAAAAAGGAACAAATGTTGGTGTAAGCTAACATTTAATAAATAAAGAAATTGAGGAGAAATAAATGAAAATAGTAAAAAAATTAATTGCAGTATTAGCTATTAGTGCAATCGGTTTAAGTGTAGTAGGATGTGGAAGTAATAAGGATGCTGCTACAAAAACAGAAGTAAGTAGTACAGATGCAAAGGATTCAAAAAAAGAAGATTCAAAAGCTGCTACAACAGTTATTGCTACAGTAGATGGTACACCAATTTATAAAAGTGCATTTGATGAAGAAATGGCAGCTGTAGACTATATGATGACTTACCAATATGGTGAGGATTATAAAAATAATAAAGAAGCAATGGCAACTTATAATCAGCAAAAGCAAGATGTGCTTCAATACCTTGTTGAATCGCAAGTACTTTTAGAAAAAGCTAAATCAATGAATATGAAAGCAACTGATGAAGAAATAGAACAAG
>JAZKZQ010000203.1:0-11053 GCA_045612745.1 Cellulosilyticum sp.
AGTATCTTTAGTTCTTTTTTCATTTTGCTACTCCTTTTCTACCTGATGATTTCCCGATCAATTTATAATTTATATTTTTTATTATATTCTAATTATACTAAACAATACTTCTTTTATCTATATACTATTGCCTTAAATCTAAATCTTATATAACAAAAAGCATATCTTAAGCTATGGCCTTATACCTCTTCAAAACTCATCACTTAAAATATGCCTTCCTAATATATACTCTTCCTCTACCATATACATCTATAATTTTTGATAAACTGCTGGCATAATATATTTAAAACCATAGCTGGCTGCATTAATCGTCTCCGATTGACCAATAAATAAATAACCTCCTACTTCTAAATAATCATACATTTTTTTCAGTAAGCGTTGTCTTGTGACTTCATCAAAATAAATCATTACATTTCTACAGAAAATCACATGAAACTTTCTTCTAAAGGGAAAATGTTTTTCCATTAAATTAAAATATCTATAAATTATTTCATCCCTTAATTCTTTATTTACTCTGCTATGAAATGTATCTAGTTTCTTAAAATACCTTCGTCTCCATTCCATAGGTAGTTCTGATAGCCTATCTGTTTGATAAATACCTAATTTAGCTTCTTCTAACGCCTTTTCAGAAATATCTGTAGCTAAAAGTTTTGTATCCCATTTACCTTTTTCAAGGCTAAATACTTCATGAATAAGGATAGCCAAGGTATAGGCTTCTTCACCAGTAGCACAAACTGCACACCAAACTCTTAAATCACCATCCTGAATATTTCTTTTCCAAAAAGGAAGCACAACCTCCTTAAAATATCTAAAGTGCTGTGCTTCTCTCATAAAATATGTATAATTAGTTGTAATTTGATTGACTAGAGTAACTTGCGCCTTTTTATCACTTAAAACATATTTATAATATTCCTCATAATTTTCAAAACCCTTTTCCTCTAAAATCTTATGAAGTCTTGCAATCAAAAGTTCTTTCTTTTCTGGTTTTAAATAAATACCATATACATCTTGTATATATCTTGCTAACTGATTAAATTCTCTAGTTGTAATGTCTTTCATTTAATATTTTCCAAACTCATAATCCGTCTTTATATAATTGCTACCATTATGGTGATTTTGATGCTTATTACCTTCTGCCATATAATATTCTGTTTTTAAGTAATTAGATTCAAACTTAGCTACTTCATTACGCATTACCTCTGCTTGACCAGCTATCTCCTCACTAGCTGCTGCTACCTCTTCTGAAGTGCCTGAATTATTTTGAATAACATTAGAGATTTGAATTGTACTTTGATTAATTTGCACAATACCACTTGCCTGTTCTTCACAAGCTACATTAATATTGCCAAGTGACTCAGAAATCTGCTTAATACCTTCTACAATATCTTGGAACTCCTTAGCTGTTTCTCCAGTTAACCCTGTTACGCCATCTACAATACTAATAGCATTTTCTATAATTGCAGTTGTTTCTTTTGCCGCTTCTGCAGAACGTGCTGCTAAGTTACGAACTTCTTCTGCGACTACAGCAAAACCTTTTCCATGCTGCCCTGCTCTAGCTGCTTCTACGGCTGCATTTAAAGCTAGTATATTAGTTTGAAATGCAATATCATCAATCACCTTAATAATTTTTGAAATTTGTGTAGCTCCTGCTTCAATCTGTTTAATGCCTTCTAGCATTTCTTTCATTTTTTCATTACCATGATCTGCTTTTCGCATAACTTCACTGGCAAAACTATTTGCTGAAGCCGTATTTTCAGTATTTGTTGAAATTTGTGCTGAAATTTCTTCTATAGCTGCATTTAACTGTTCTATACTGCCAGCCTGCTCTGTAGCACCTTGGGCTAGCATAATACTTGTATTAGCTACTTGTTTTGCCCCTTGTGATACCTGATCTGCTGAAGCATCAATATTACTGATTACCTCATTTAAATTCTGAATCATACGTCTAAAATGATTTGCTAACTCCCCAATTTCATCTGCTTTTTCAAAATCAATTGTAACATCTAATTTTCCATCAGCAATTTGAGAGGCTGCTTGACCTAACATATTCAGTTGCTTAATAATGCAATTTACAATAATAAGACCACCACTTACGCCAATTAGAATACCGCAAATCACCACAATTGGGAATATAATCTGATTATTTCTAGCTTCACTATAGTTCTTATTAGCTTTTTCCTCGGCAGAATCCACATAGTATGCCAACAAATTATCCGAATCTGATTTTGCTTGTGCTGCATATTCAATTATAGCATTCATCTTGGCTTGTGCTACATCTAATTTGCCCTGTACTATTAAATCAGTATATTTTTTTAGCTCTGTATTATAATTCTCTATACTTTTTCTAAGTACTGTAAACAGTTGTCGCTCTGTTTCATTATTTACATAGCTTTCATAAGTATCTAATTCTTTAGATGCTTCACTTATAATCCCCAGTATATAGTCTTGTTGCTTTAATGCTTTATTTTCATCATACTCATATAGCATCATCATATATGATGTATGTATAGTATAGATACTATCATTTAACTCTGCTAATACCATTGATGGCACATAGTTTTCTGCATACATTTGTTTTGTACGCTCACTCATTTTGGCCATTTTGCTAAGTCCCATTAACGCCACTATTATTGTAATTAAACTAATAAACCCTAAACTAATACCTAATTTCTTTCTTACCCTAAGATTTCTAAACCAATTCATTTCTTCCCTCCACCGGTTGTGTTTCTTCATTGACTCCAATTAATTTATAGCCATCAATTAGAATTTTTACCTGCCCCTCTATCTCAACAATACGTTCTACCCATTCATTATCATCTTTATATCCTTCAGGTAGCTTCACTAAATCTTCTTTATAAATAGTAAGTACTTCTGATAACTCATCAATGACTACACCAATAACTATATTCTCTATATCTAGAACTATCATACAACTTCTTTCATTATATAATTGTTCACTTAAGCCAAAGCGGCGGCGTATATCCATTACAGGGATAATTGTACCACGCAAATTCATAATCCCCTTAATATAGTGTGGCATTTCTGGTACATGAGTAATCTTATTTATACTTACAATCTCCGTTACATAACTAACACTAATGCCGTAACACTTTTGATCTACAAAGAACGTAAGATACTGCCCTTTTTTTACTTCATGATACATTCTTTCTTCCTCTCACTTTAGCCTTTTCAATGACACCATCACAATCTAAGATAAGACTAATACTCCCATCTCCTAAAAGGGTACACCCAGAGATACCCTCTATCTTCTTCACATTAGTAATATACTTAGGTAAAGCTTTAATAACAACTTGTTGCTGTCCTAATATTTCATCAACAAATACACAGGCTTGTTTACCACCTGCTCCTATACGTATTACAACCCCTTCAGTTAAATCACGTTTTTGTGTTTCTACTTGATATAATTCATGTAGTCTAATAACAGGATAACATTCCCCCCGTATAATAATCATCTCTTCATGGTCAATACAAGTTATAATGCTCTCTGGCTTTGGCCTAAATGATTCTTGAATTGAAATAGTTGGTAATGTGTAACTCGTTTCACCTACTCGAATATGCATACCATCAATAATAGCCATAGTCAAGGGAATACGTATAATGAAAGTAGACCCTCTACCAATATTACTTTCTAATGTAACACTTCCTCCTATTGCTTCAATATTTTTGATAACTACGTCCATGCCTACACCACGCCCTGAAAACTCTGATACATCTTTTTTAGTAGAAAATCCTGGTAAGAAAATGAGTTTATAAATTTCTTCATCTGTATATTCATCTCTAGGCCTTGTTAAAAGTCCATTTGCATCTGCTTTTTCTAATAAATCTTCTTTACTAATTCCCTTACCATCATCTTTAACTAATATAATAACTTCCTTACCTTCATGACGTGCTTCTAAAGTAATTTGTCCTTCTTCTGCTTTGTGGCGTTCAAGACGTTCTTTAGTAGTTTCAATACCATGATCCATAGCATTTCTCACCATGTGCATTAGTGGGTCTGTAATACATTCTATAACTTTTTTATCTACTTCAATTTCTCCACCAATTATATTTAATTTCACCTTTTTATTTAATTTTTGATTCATATCTCTTACAAGACGCTTCATTTTATAAAAAGCTGAAGACATTGTTACCATACGAATAGACATAATCTCATTTTGTAACTCACTAGTAATCTTAGTAAGTTGCCTAGCTGACTTATTGAAGTTCTCTAAATTTAAACCTATAAGATCTGGATTTTCAATCACCATTGACTGTGCAATGACAATTTCGCCCAGAAGATCCATTATACGTTCAATACGACTTGCATTAACACTCATTATATTCTGGCCTTGTTGCGGCTTAACATACGTAGCTACTTCTGGTTTAGTGTATTTTTCTTCAATATGATGTACTTCTACATCATCTTTTTCAACTTCTTCTGAGTATAATACTTCTTTTGACTTATTTTCTTTTAAATTAATAAGCTCTAAATCCTTCAAAAATGGTGTCTTCTCAAAGAATGTTTTTACTTCTTCTTCATTCTTCTCATAAGACAACTGAATTTCAAAACCATTTTCCTTAATATACTTTACACTATCCCTATTTCCCATTAAATCCGTAGGTACATACTCATATGTATTTGTTAAGCTATCTAAACGCTGTATGAGTGAAAAAGCATGTATGTCTTCCATATCCCCTTGATTCTCAAAAAATATGATGACCTTATAATCAAAAACTTTATGTACCTTTTGCTTATCTAGGAAATCTTCTATCTTTGCAATAATTTCTAGACTTTCTGCCTCATTGCTTATACCTTGTTTTAAACTTTGAACTTCTTCTTTGATATAATCAATACTTTCTAAAACTATACTCAAAAGTTCTTCTTTATAAAGTGGTACTATATTTCCTTCTCTAATACTAAAATAAATATCTTCCAATTTATGCGCCAAGGTCGCTACATAATCAAAAGCCATCATTCCTGATGCCCCTTTAATTGTATGCATAACTCGAAAAATAGCATCAACATCCTCTGATGTATATTCACCATTTTCTTCTACTATCATCATTATTTGCTCGAGTTCTTCTAGCTGCTTTGTTGTTTCAAATAGATACATTTCAAACATAGATTCATTAATATTTTTACTTGTCATCTATATTCACCCTCATATCAATACTCTACATACTCATTACTTTTAAAATTGTATCAATAAGCGTTTCCTTTTGAAATGGTTTAACAATAAATGTAAGTGCTCCATTCATGACACATTCTCTAATGTTCTCTTCTTGCCCCATTGCAGAAACCATAACAACCTTTGCTTTATTATCATATTCACGTATAGCTTTTAATGCCTCTATCCCATTCATATTAGGCATTGTAATATCCATTAGCACAACTTCTGGCTTGTGTAATTTGTATTTTTCTAGTGCTTCATAGCCATCATTTGCCTCATATACCTCTGTAATATTTTTTTCTTTCAATATTGCTTTAATTGTCTCCCTCATAAATTGTGCATCATCTACTACTAAAATTTTCATATTTCCTCCATGATTTAACCTTACGTCTTTTTACAAAATTTGGTTTTTATTTTATTATATAGTTTTTTTCTATTACTTGTCTATATTATTCTACCTTATTTTTACATTTTTCAACCATTTATTACCTTACATTAAATATAATGCCAATATAAAAGAAGCTGTTATGCTAATAACTTAGCATAACAGCTTCTCTCAGGAATGTTTATTAATTTGAATTTTGATTATAAATTCTCAATAACACAGTTTGCAAAATCAGCACCTGTTGCACCATCACTACGACCAGTCATATGTACTGTATCATTAGCAATTTGTAGTGCTTTAATAACACGATCAGCTTCTTTAGCATATCCAATATGACGTAGTAAAAGTTCTGCTGCCTTAATCATACTTGCTGGATTAGCATATTGTGCACGACCTGTTTCTACCATTCTTGGTGCACTACCATGAATAGCTTCAAACATAGCGTACTTATTACCAATGTTTGCACTACCAGCAGTACCTACACCACCTTGAATTTGAGCAGCTTCATCTGTAATGATATCGCCATAAAGATTAGGGAGTACAAATACTTCAAAGTTCTTTCTAACTTTCTCATTAATTAAGTTAGCTGAGATAATATCTACAAACCAATCATCTACTTGAATTTCTGGATATTCTTTTGCAATATTATAGCAAAGTTCTAAGAACTTACCATCTGTTTTCTTTAAGATATTTGCTTTTGTAATAATTGCTACATGTTTATTACCATTTTTACGTGCAAATTCAAAGGCTTGACGTGCAATTCTTTCTGTTCCTTGTGTAGTTGTTACTTTGAAGTCAAAAGACATATCTTCATCAATCACAATACCTTTGCTACCAAGTGCATATTCACCCTCTGTATTTTCACGGAAGAATGTCCAATCAATACCTTCTTCTGGTACAGCTACTGGTCTTACGTTAGCGAATAAGTCAAGTTCACGTCTCATAGCTACATTAGCACTTTCAATATTTGGACCATCACCTTTGCTTGGTGTAGTTGTAGGTCCTTTTAAAATAATGTCACAAGCCTTTAACTCTGCAAGTACATCATCTGGAATAGCTTTATTGGCTGCAATACGATTTTCAATTGTTAAACCATCGATTTGTTTAAATACAATACGTCCATTTTCTACATCATCTTTTAATACAGCACGAAGTACACGTTCTGCTTCCTTGGTAATAGCAGGACCTATACCGTCACCACCACAGCATCCAATAATAATTTTATCCATCTTGCTATAATCTACTGCACCTGTATCTGCTTTCATTCTTTCCACTCTTGCAAGTTGTGCTTCTACAAGTGCTGCGAAATGCTCTTTTGCTAATTGTAACTTATCCATTCTAATCCTCCTACATCCCTTAAATATATTTGAATTTTTATGCTTATATATTCATTATAACAAAAACAACATAATTTTGTAAAATAATATTAATTTTATTGCAAAAAACTCTATTCTATTACTTGTTTTGCGCTAAATATTTATCTATGTATTCTTCCATCTCTTGATCACTAATAACTGTAATACGTCCCTCTTCATATTCCTTATCTACCCAGCTCTTAATCTCAAGGCAAAGTGGATCATTTTTATCAATACCTTTTAACTTAGCATATCTAGGATTTGCACCAATCCAATGAGCAATTCCTGCAAGACCTGATGTATTACTAATTGCAACGCGTACTGGTCTATTTAAAAGTTTATCTGTATCAAATATATTGTAGATTTCTTCATTTTTTAATAGTCCATCTGCATGAATACCAGCTCTTGTTACATTAAAGTTTTTCCCTACAAATGGTGTACGCTCTGGAATATGTTCACCAAGAACATGTTCAAAGTACTCTGCAAGTTCTGTAATAACTGTCGTATCCATACCATCTAGTGTGCCTCTAATTTGCGCATATTCCATAACCATTGCTTCAAGTGGTGTATTTCCTGTTCTTTCTCCAATACCAAATAATGAACAGTTGATACCACAACACCCATATAGCCAAGCTGATGTTGAGTTTGCTACAGCACGATAAAAATCATTATGTCCATGCCATTCAATCCATTCATGAGGTACCCCTGCATATTGATGAAGTGCATACATGATACCAGGTACACTTCTTGGAATCATAGCACCAGGATAACTTACGCCATATCCCATAGTATCGCAAGCACGGATTTTAATAGGCATCTTAGTTTCTTCGCTAATCTTCATAAGCTCTCTTGCAAATGGTACAACGAAGTTGTAAATATCAGCCCTTGTAATATCTTCAAAGTGACATCTTGGAATAATACCTTGTTCAATACACTGTTTTACAATCTTTGTGTAATGGGCAATAGCTTCTGAACGTTTCATATTTAATTTATGAAAAATATGATAATCCGAACAACTTACTAAAATACCTGTTTCCTTGATCTCCATTTGCTTAACAAGTTGAAAATCTTTTTCAGATGCTCTAATCCAAGATGTTATTGTAGGGAAATCATAACCAAGTGCCATACATTCTTCTACAGCCTTACGATCCTTTTCACTATATAAGAAGAATTCACTTTGTCTTATAATTCCTTTTGGCCCACTTAAACGATGAAGCATCTTATAAATTTCTACAATTTGCTCTGTAGTATAAGGTGCTCTTGATTGTTGACCATCTCTAAATGTGGTATCTGTAATAAAAATTTCATCTGGCATGCACATTGGTACATGTAAATCATTAAATGCTACCTTTGGAATTTCATCATATGGGTAAAACTCTCTAAACATATTTGGTGCATCTATATCCTCTAATTGATGGTTCTTTTCTGGTCTTGTAAGTAAATTAGTTCTCTTATTAAGTTCAAACATATTATCCCCTCCATTTGCAATATCATATTTAAAATCTTGTAATTGTCTGACAATTTTATTCTTATGTAAAATTGTATACAATTATTCTGATTATGTCAATAATAAATATTCTAATTTTTAAGAGAAAAAACTTTTTACAGTAGTAACATTTTTTTCCACTCATCATACTATGTTAATGAAGAATGAAGCTCACTTTTTATAAACTTAATTCATTCTTATCTTTAACGTAAAGCAATTCCTTTGAACAACTAAACTATAAGGAGGTCAAATATGTCTGGTTCTTATGGTTGTTGTAATAATTATGATAATTGTAATCCTTACTCTAATTACTGCAACAACGCTCCCCTGGTTACATCTTGTGGATGCAATTCATCCTGGTTGCTACCAGTTCTCATCATATTTGGTGCTTTATACTTTGCATGTAAAGTAAACACATGTAATTCCCGTTAATTAATTATATTATTCATTATATTTTTACTTTGTAATATAACGTGCTATTAAGTATTTTTATATATAGGAGGCAATATCATGGAAGATCTTAGATGTATGGACAATAATTTTTGGTGGATTATCATCATTGCAGTATTTGTATTACTTTTCTGGGGTGGCGGTTGTGGTAGTAGCAACTTCAACTTAGGTTGCTTATTCAATGGTTTATTTGATGGTGGCTGCAATAACAACACTTGGATTTGGATTATCATAGCTGTTCTTGTTTATATGTATTTTTCTAATGGTAGCTGTGGTAGTATCTTTAGAAACGACATCCAATAAAAATTTTACTATAGTAAAAGGTCAGGTGACACGAAAATGTCACCTGACCTTTTACATTTATCTCTCTATGCTTCCCTTTTCTATAGCCGTCATAAGTTTAAATGCTATGAGTTTATACATAAGTTTTTTTAACTGCTCTTTGTCTTGATTCTTATCTCTATATAAATCTTGTAATTCTTTGTGTTCATTAAAGCTTCTTTCTATCATATCATTATATACCATGGCATCTACTATAAATTGTAGCACTTTCTTTTGTTCAGGCATAAAAGGCATAATCGCCTGTAGTAACTCTGCTTCTTTACATAGATTATTTTCACATTCACTGCGGTAACCATTAAGTTTTTTTCTTAGTTGTTTAATGTACTTCTTATCCATATACCCCCATATTAAGGCTGAAATCTCATTAAGGTCTTGCTCTAGGTTAACTACCAACTCATCTTTTTCCATAAGCTATTCCCCTTATTCCTTTAGTTCATTATTATTTTATTCCTTAGTTTTTATAAAAATGTCATAAATGGTTCTATTGTATTTATGTCCACTCATACATTATAAAAGAAAGGCATTCAAGGAGGATCTGCAATGAGCAGCCTAGACCGAGCTATTAATAATGACTTCCTGATGATTTCCAAATCTCTTATACCTTATTTACCTGCTGAAAATCAAAAGTCCCTTGCTATATTTATAAAAACTTTTGAACTCATGCACACTATTAATCTATTTTCTAAGGACGATTTCGTCCGTTCTATGTCTCGTTCTCATGACGCAGGCTGGGAAAAAGATTTTCTCAAAGATGTTCGCAAAAATCTTTCTGGAGATCGTGGTTATTTTATAGATGCCATCTTAAAACTTTCAGAAGTACGCGACCTTATTGATACACATAATACTAGAGACACTTTCACACCACCTATTACTTCTGTAGAAGAACCCATTCAAAACCTGAATACAACAGAGCCTAAACAAAATAGTTCTATTAACCCCGGTGAGGTTATTGATAAACTGTCTTCTATGTTAGAACCAAATCAAGTGCAACTTCTAAAGGTACTCACTTCCTTTATGAAATGAAATAATAAAAAAAGTTAAAAGGAGGCTTTATATGGACCTACTGAATCATCCTGCATTTGCTAATTCAGACAAAGGGTTTTTAATCTACTTACAAAAGACTTTAAACTCTCTTACCTACAAAAGTGATATTGAAGTTATTGCTACACTTATGGCAATTTCTAATGAGGCTAACAAAAAAAATGTACAATTTACCCCTGAAATGCAAGTTGCACTTTTAGAATACTTAAAAGGGCGCCTACCTATTAATAAACGTCATCAATTTGAGGCAATGATTAAAACTTTTACAGCTTCCATGAATAAATCTAAATAAGAAAAAGGAAGAAGCCATGCTCTATTTAATAGTGGCTTCTTCCTTTTTGATTTTTATATTGGTAATACTGGACCTATAGCAAATCCAACAAAGCAACTTGCCATAAAAGTTACTGTAATAATAAAAATTATGAGTAATATGTATCCAAAACTAAAAACACGAGGTCTTTTTTCAGGTTTCTCTTCGATTTCTTTATTCGCACTTCTTATACTCATTGTTGAATTGCTTTTACACTCATCACAATAACGTTTTATCTGTCCTACAATTTCTTTACCACATTTCTTACAATTCATTATTTGTGTTACCTCATTATTTATACTATCTAATTACTATAACTTAGTTACATTCTTTTCAAATCTTCTTCCGTATCTACCTCTACTAATTTACTTTCAATCACTATATTTTTTCTCCACAATAAGTCATCGTAATTGTTGTTAATATCCCTAATAATATACTAGTTAATATATATCATTGTCCATACTACTATACACTACTTTGGTAATCAATACCTCTTGAAATTATAATATTATT
>JAZKZQ010000204.1:0-2625 GCA_045612745.1 Cellulosilyticum sp.
CCGTACCAATAGGAATACCCGGCGGATAAATAGAACTAAGATGAGAAGTTACAATTTGGTCACCTTTGATTACTTCTGACTCTACATTAATTTCAAGTACACATAAACCCTCATTTACGAGTTCGATATCACCATTTACAATACCCACATCACCTGTTCGTACTACTTCAGCACTTACTGAACTACGGTCATCAATAATCGATAATACCTTTGCACTATTAATAGTTGTACTATTTGAGATTAAATCTGAAGCTTCCCATACATGTCCTACAAGACCACCACTAGCAAGAATAACGCTATTTTCTTTAACGCCACTACTTGTACCCTTATCAATAGTAATAACCTTATACCAATTACTAGAATCCTTGCCAATAACATTGGCACCAATTCCTTCATAATCCTGATATAAATTTTTCATTTCCAAAAGTTGTTTTAAGTTTTTATTTTCTTCTTCATATTGAGATAAAATAGTGTTCTCATAAAATAATTTTTCATTGGTTTCTTTTAAAGTTTTATTTTCTGTACGCAAAGTGTCGATTTCTTCAAAGTACTTGAAGAAATTAGTGGTTTTATCAGAAACGAAGGTAATTCCTTTTTGAATAGGAATAAGTACACAGTTTACCCCTGTACTTATCACTGGAATATTAAAGGTTTTACCAATAATGAGCACACCAATGACAATACCACCTACTATAATCCCTACTTTTTTAACTTTTTTATCAAATTTCAAGGTACTCTCTCCTTGTTTTATTTATCATCAGCAAAAATAGCTGACCACTTCTCAATATCTTCTAATGCATACCCTGTTCCTTTAGCTACACAATCAAGTGGGTCTTCTGCAATTTTAACTGGCATACCTGTCTCAAGACTAATAAGTGTATCAAGCCCTGTTAATAATGCACCACCACCTGTAAGCATGATACCACTTTCCATAATATCTGCTGCAAGTTCTGGTGGTGTTTTTTCAAGTGTCATTTTAATTGCATCAATGATAGCATTAACTGGTTCTTTGATTGCTTCTGTTACTTCCGTAGAAGTAATTGTCAATACTTTTGGAAGCCCTGTCACAAGGTCGCGTCCTCTAATTTCCATTGTTTCATCTGCACCTGTTGGATAAGCTGCACCAATATTAATTTTAATCTGCTCTGCAGTTCTTTCACCAATCATTAAATTGTACTCACGTTTAATATAAGATACAATGTACTCATCAAATTCATCACCAGCAATACGAAGTGACTTGCTTGCTACAATACCACCGAGTGAAATAACAGCAACATCTGTTGTACCTCCACCAATATCAACTACCATGTTACCTGTTGGTTCTTCTACACGAAGATGTGCACCGATAGCAGCTGCCATAGGCTCTTCCATAATAAGTGCTTTTTTAGCACCTGCCTTTTCAGTTGCTTCTTCTACAGCACGTTTTTCCACTGATGTAACCCCTGATGGTACACAAACAATAACACGTGGTTTTGATGAGAATAATGATTGTTTATATGCCTTACCAATAAAATAACGAAGCATAGCTGATGTTGTAGCAAAGTCAGCAATAACACCATCTTTAAGTGGTCTAATAGCTACAATATTACCAGGTGTTCTACCAATCATTTGTTTCGCTTCATCACCTACTGCAAGTACCTCATTTGTTTTTTCTTTTATCGCAACAACAGATGGCTCGTTTACAACAATCCCTTTTCCTTTAACAAAAACAAGCGTGTTGGCTGTTCCAAGGTCAATACCCATATCTTTTCCAAACATTATATAATCCTCCTACATTCAATCTATATGATAGTCTATGGTCTTTTTAATAAAATCTCATATCTACCATCATAACCTTTTTTTGTGTTCTTTTCAACAATTAGAGATAACTTTCTTCTTTTAAACTACGATAAATTCCATCTCCAATAATAATATGATCTAAAAGCGGAATGCCCATAATAGCACCTGCTTCTTTTAATCTTTTGGTCATTTGAATATCTTCTTCACTAGGAGAAGGATCTCCACTAGGGTGATTATGGAGGGCTATAATACTATGAGCTGACTTTTGTACTGCCTTTTTATATACCTCCCTAGGATGTACAATTGATGCTGTTAAGCTTCCTGTAGATACTATTTCATTTCCTAACATTTTACATTTAGCATCTAGGAAAATAACCACAAAGCATTCCTCCCTTTTATGTCTCATTTCTTCCATAAAATAATTGGCTATTCTCTCAGGTGAACTTATCTTTTCCCCTTCTGTATATTTAGCCTTTACTATTCTTTTACATAAATTAACTAATGCAAGTATTTGTATGGCCTTAACTTTTCCAATACCTTCTATATTCTGTAATTCTTCATATGAAAAGTGATAAAGGTTAAGTAATGAATGGTGCTTTCTACCTATTGTTTCATCTTGTTCATAGGTTAATAAATTTCTAGATAACTCCATAACATTACACTTGGAGGTTCCTGTCCTTAGTAGAATAGCTAATAGCTCGATATCTGTTAGAGCTTCACTGCCATATTTCTGAAATTTTTCATACGGCCGTTCATCTATTGGATAATCTTGCATCCTCATTTTCATTCATCCCCTTTATACATATTAACTATATCTCTATTTCATAACTCATTTAAATACTTGCC
>JAZKZQ010000205.1:0-5618 GCA_045612745.1 Cellulosilyticum sp.
GAATATACATAATGAAATAAAGCATCAACTTTATCAATACCCATGGCAACACAAAAAGCACCATATAAGCAGCAGTGATGAATTTGTTTATCTGCTGTTTGTGTGATGAAATCCTCAAAAACGGGAGAAGCATAGGAGAGATTAAGCGAATTAATGGTTTTTAAAAACCTAGAACCTAATTTAAGACTAGCCTCTCGTATTTCAGCAGGTGCTTTAAGTGCTTGGGTTAAATGATTTAACTTAAGCAAATCTTCTAGTTTATCTTGTATTGTATATTCATAAGCAAGACGTGCACCTAATAAGTCAGAGTATAAGATAGCATATCGAAGTTTATCATGGAGATATAAAGCGGCATCTTCGGCATTTTTTAAAATACCTTTTTGAATATAGGTTTCTAATCCATAGGAGTGAGAATACGCACCTATGGGAAAAAGTGCATCATTGATTTGTAGTAAATAAAAGTTATTTTTTTTGTTCATAATACCATCCTAACCGTGCGTATGTGCATTAATAGATGAAGAAATGGCTTTGTCAAAGTCAAAAGAAACAGTTTGTACACTTGCATCTACGCCGTGGAGTTTTTGAAGTAGAACTAAGGTAGGTTCGGTATAAGGTGTAATAAAAGTATGATGATCATCTCCCCAAAATAAAGTAGCATGGCGATTACCAATTTCATAACACAGTTTGGCAATCATTTCAGGGTGATGTGTACTTACTTTTGCTACAATAGCCTCACAAGGAAGAATGTGTACGGCAATGACTTTATGATCATCAGCAAATAAAATATCTCCCTCTCTTAAGCCATGAACTAATACATCATTATCTAGCCTGATACCAACTTCTGTTCCTTCTTTGGTTATTTTTTTATGAATTTTGTTAAAAGCATTATGCCATTCAATATCTACATATTCAATGGGAGAATTAGTATATTTTCCCTCTTTCAAATTACCTAGAATTTTTTCACATATCATTTGAAAAATCCTTTCTTATTGAAGATGGAAACCCAACAAGTATGTTGAATTTCCATCTTAGTTTTTAATCTTAAATTTACCATTTTCCAATTAATAGCATAACACCTGGAATCCAGGCAGTTACAATACCTTCAAAGATTTGAAGACACGGTGTAAATTTTCCTAGTTTTTTACCTAATATATCTTCTACAAAGGCAGTTGCCCATAAGATTGCCCATAAATACCAAATAGCAGCCCAGCGTATATCTGGTACAATGTTAAGGGTATCACTTCCAATAAAGCCTTCTAAGGTGCCAAAGAAAACAGCATTAATGGCTACAAATGTAGAAAACCAAGCAAATGGTCTAGTATCAAGGTTAAAAATAAGGTCTAAATCAATAAATAGATAAGTGAAACCAAATAATAAACCTGTACCAGCAGCATAATATTCACCTTTAGCTAAATGCACAAAGTTGATATATAAGGATAAAATACCTACGAATAAATTAATAATGGAGGTAGCTTTTCGATCTATATGGGTAAGATTACAAACACCATTGCTGATTAGAACAATACCTACGAATAATAAACTAACTGCTAACATTATAGTAGCTCCTTAATATTAGAATAGATTGTAAAGTTGTGCCAAAGGAACTACCTTAGCAGGTTCGCAAGTAACAACTTCACCATCAGCTGTTACAACATAGGTTTCTGGATCTACGGTGATTTTAGGTGTTTTATCATTGAAAATCATATTCTTTTTACCAATATTTCTACAGTTTTTAACTGGAAGAAGAATTTTTTCTAAGCCATATTTTTCTTTGATATTTTCATCTATAGCTGCTTGAGAGGTAAAAGTAATACAAGTATCATATTTTGCTTTACCATGTGCAGCAAACATTTTTTTGTAAATCATTGGTTCAGTAGTTGGAATAGATGCATTAGGATCTCCCATTTTAGCACCAATAACCATACCACATTTAAGGATAAGTTCTGGTTTAACACCAAAATAACCAGGTGCCCAAAGTACTAAATCTGCATATTTACCAACTTCTACAGAACCTATATAGTCAGAAACACCATGAGTAATAGCTGGGTTAATAGTATATTTTGCAATATAACGTTTTACGCGGAAATTATCATTATCATGGTTTTTATCTTCTTCTAGAGGACCACGTTGTATTTTCATTTTACTAGCTGTTTGCCAAGTACGTGCAATAACTTCACCTATACGTCCCATAGCTTGTGAGTCTGAACTCATCATACTGAATACACCCATATCTTGGAGAACGTCTTCAGCTGCAATAGTTTCAGGACGAATACGAGAATCAGCAAAAGCTACATCTTCAGGAATTTTATTATCTAAGTGATGGCATACCATGAGCATATCAAGATGTTCATCAATTGTATTGACACAGTAAGGCATAGTTGGATTTGTAGAAGATGGAAGAACATTACCATCACCAGCAATTTTGATAATATCTGGCGCATGGCCACCACCAGCACCTTCTGTATGGTAAGTGTGAATTGTTCTACCAGCAATAGCATGAATAGTATCTTCTACACAACCACCTTCATTAAGTGTATCTGTGTGAATAGCTACAGGAAAATCATATTTATCAGCTACATTCAGACAGTGGTCAATAACAGCAGGTGTAGCACCCCAGTCCTCATGAATTTTTAAGCCCATAGCACCAGCTTTAATTTGTTCAATAAGTGGTTCTTCAGCAGAACAGTTACCTTTTCCAAAGAAACCTAAGTTCATAGGATATTCTTCAGCTGCACGAAGCATTTCTTTCATATACCAAGGGCCAGGTGTACAAGTAGTAGCATTTGTACCTTCTACAGGGCCTGTACCTCCACCAATCATTGTTGTAATACCTGAGAAAAGAGCTGTTTCAATTTGTTGTGGACAAATGTAGTGGATATGGGTATCAATACCACCAGCAGTGATAATCATACCTTCAGCAGAAAGGGCTTCAGTAGAAGCACCAATTACCATGTGAGGTGACACATTATCCATAATGCTAGGGTTACCAGATTTACCGATACCAACAATTTTGCCATTTTTAATACCGATATCAGCTTTTACAATACCTGTATAGTCAATAATAAGTGCATTGGTAATGACTAAATCAAGGGCACCGTCTGCACTAGTAGTAAGTACAGATTGTCCCATGCCATCACGCATACTTTTTCCACCACCAAATTTAATTTCATCTCCGTAGTGGGTATAGTCCTTTTCTACTTCTACAATAAGTTCTGTATCTGCTAGTCTGACTTTATCACCAACAGTAGGGCCGAACATCATTGCATACTTTTTACCTGAAATCTTATAGCTCATTAAAGTTCCTCCTCTTGTAAAAATCCTCTGAGTCTAGCATGATCCATAGCGGATGTGATAGTTGCTTCAGAGACTTGACCTCTTGTTAAATCATTGAGACCAAAGACTCTGCGTTTACCACCAAGTGCTACAAGTTGTACATCTTTATCTTCACCTGGTTCAAAACGTACAGAAGTACCTGCTGGAATATCAAGACGAAAACCAAAGGCTGCTTTACGATCGAATTTTAAATAACGATTTACTTCAAAAAAGTGAAAATGTGAACCGACTTGGATAGGACGGTCCCCCATATTTGTTACAGTAATATTTACTGTATGTTTACCTGCATTAAGTTCAATTTCATCATTACAGGAAATAACTTCACCTATTCTCATTTTGTGTACCTCCTCTTATTACTGAATGGGATCATGAATTGTTACTAATTTTGTACCATCTGGAAAAGTTGCGTCTACTTGCACATAATTGACAAGGTCAGCAACACCATCCATTCAATCACTAGCAGCTACAATGTGTTTCCCAAGCTGCATTAATTCTGCAACTTCTTTACCATCGCGGGCGAATTCCATAAGTTCTGAACTAATAAGGGCAACTGCCTCAATAGAGTTAAGTTTTACACCACGAGCTTTACGAGCTTTTGCAAGTTCGCCAGCTGTATGAAGCAGTAACTTTTCCTCTTCTCTAGGATTTAGTTTCATATACATTTCTCCTATCTTTTGGTAATTTAAAATAATAAAAGAGATATGCTCTTTTTGAAAGTTATTATTGATGATATAAAGGAAAATTATTCATAGAAAAACAATTAATTTATAAATTTATTCAATATCTCCATTACCATAATCTGTGAAAAACTCTTTAAAGTAAGTATTATCTAGACCTGCCTCTTGAATCTCGTCACTTACTTTGATAGATTTTGTTTTGTCTACAATATAGAAGATTACATAAGTAACTACTATAGAGTAAATAGCAATAAGAATAGAGCCAAAGGCCTGAACAAAAAATTGTTTAATACCAGCACTTACACCATTAATGATGGGATTAGCTAATATGCCAACAAGAAGTGTACCTATAAAGCCGCCCATACCATGAACACCCCATACATCTAAAGTATCCTCCCATCTCTTACGTTCAAAAATAACGCAATAGTAACAAAGAGCAGCGCCAATAACACCTACTAGTACAGCAGATAGGGGTGTAATATAACCTGAACAGGGGGTAATCGTTGCAAGACCAGCAACAAGACCAACTGGAACTTCTAAGAAAGAAAGTCTTTTGTGATAAATATAGTGGAGTGTAAGCCATACAACCATAGCGGAAGCAGCAGCAAGTCCTGTGTTAGTAAAAACAATAGCAGCGGTACTAGCAGCAGTTAATGCACCACCAGTATTAAAACCAAACCAACCTACAAGTAGTAGAGCAGTACCTATTGCAACAAATCCAAGATGGAAAGGCTGAGTAACATGTTTAGCAGCTTGTCTGCCGAAGAAGAAGACGCCACTTAAACAGCCAAATCCAGCAGTAATATGAATGACAGCACCACCGGCATAATCTACAAAGCCTAATTTTGCAAGGAAACCATTTCCCCATACCCAATGTGCAACTGGGAAGTAGATAAAAATCATCCAGAGGATAAGGATTTTAATCCAACCAGCAGGAGTTAGCCTATTTGCAAATGCACCCGTCATTAAAGGTGCTGTAATAATGGCAAACATCATTTGATACATGAAAAATAGTAAGAATGGAATGGTATTATCATAGGCTTCATTAATTAGTACCGAAATGTTTCTGAAGGCAAAGTATTGCGCAGGGGTGCCAATAATACCCCAAATGTCATCTCCAAATACGAGACTAAAGCCACCAAAAATCCACAAAATAGGCACAATACCGATTGCAACAAAGGATTGAAACATCATTGCTAATGAATTTTTTCGCTCCACTAATCCACCGTAAAAGAATGCCAGGCCTGGCGTCATGAGTAAGACAAGCACTGTAGAAATCATCATAAATGCTACATCACCATGTATAATCATTTTTTTAACCTACCTTTTCTGAAAATATATATGAGTTAGCATGTGCAGTAATATAAAAATAATACATAAAAATGGTAATATATCTATTTAAAATAGTTGAAAATAAGGTAAGGGGAGAGGCATATAACTATGCACTAAAATGTATTTGAGTATAAAAATGATAATTAGGAAAATTAATGATATAATTATTATGAAAAAATTATATTTTAAAATAAAAATAGGAATATTAATGTATAGAACCAGGTGGAGAAAGATGGATTTTAAACATGAAATTGTCATGCCTAATGAAGATTTGAA
>JAZKZQ010000206.1:0-4300 GCA_045612745.1 Cellulosilyticum sp.
CCCAAACGCTACCGCATATCATTAGACCGCTATAAAATGCTTTTTCAGTTTTTAAATGTTTTCTGACCTCGACATTATCGCCAGCAATATGTCGTAAACAAATTTTTACACGCTCATTCGGGAGCAAATCTTTGGCGACGGATTGCATTGCGTATCGTTCATAACGTATCGTCCTTTGTACCTCTAAAATATCGTTTTTTTCCTCACTTTTTGAATCGTCGCAAACCGTTGATATCACTGCGTTCACACCGCCTTTTTTCGTCATTTTGGGAATTGTTATTCCGTAATATATACCAAGAGGGATTTTTCGTAGCTTTTTAACCTCCCTCTCACCAGCACTCTCATGACATATTTATTAGCTCTCCAGAAGGCCTCAAATTTCTCTTGTATCGCACTTAATTCCAGGGCCCCATAATTTATATACCCACATAACCAAAATACGAAATACCTATGAAATTTTTAATCGTAGCGTGTAAATACAATATAGCCTGATATTTTAAAACTCGCCACAGCAGCCTTAATTCTTCCTGTATCGCATTTTAATAAGGCGGCCTATAATTTATATTAACTACAAAATGAAAATGCGTTATAGGCGAAATTTGGAGCCCATAAGAAAAACAAAATAAAAAAGACCTCCTACCATAAATAAGAGGTCTTTTAAAATTATTAAATTGATTCTTTCCAACCTTTTGCGGTGCCATCGACATTAACATAAACGCAGGAAGCTTCCTTCCAGCCGCCCTCTGTATAAACCCAGACTTGACCTTCTTTCCAAGTATTCTCACCAACTTTAACTCTCATAACACCAGTGAGGCCGTTAACAGTATTAGAGTTAGTACAGTCATTAGCAAGAAGAGTTCCAGGGTAAACACAAACGGTTCCATCTTCACATTCTTCTAGATAGCTGCTAGCCACAATATAAGGATAAATTCTAAACTCATATTCATCTTTAATATTGCCACCAAAACTTTTTATTAGGTCTTTAGGGTTAAAGTAGACCTCTACTGTATCTTCAGTGTCATCTTTAATATTGTGTACAAATACTTGAGTAGAAGCACCAGGGCCTACGAAGGTTTGCTCAACTCCCTCTGGAATTACAATATCTTCCTCAGTAGTATCCCTCTTTAGCCAAATTCTGCCTTGATTGTCTTCTTCAGTACTTAGCCCAGTAATAAGAGTAAACACTTTAGGGTCATCATTTAAATTTTCTTTAGGGCAACGAAGTAGTTCTATACAATAGCCTATAGTGGGTTGGTTATCTTTATCGTCATTTTGACTAGCTAAAGCATACTCAGCAGTAGGCCAAGAACATTTAAATCTCTTAGAAGATTCTTTTGTTATAGTAATTGTCCAGTCTTTTTTATTTTCGCTATTATCTTGGAGCTTTTTAGGGGCTAGCACTAAAGTTTCTTCATATTTTGTGGAAGCAGAACTGTTTGTTCTATATACACTATCAAGTTGTCCTTTAACTGTAGCTATCATGGTTATCGTAGGTTTAGCCATAAGAATACTTAGATCAATATCATCTAGATCGAGCTGGCCTCTAAAATAAATAGTCACTCTATAAGCGGGCTTACCTAATTTATCAGTAAGAGTTTTATCTAGTGTGTAAATCGCTCCTGTTGGCCATATTACTAAATTTGATATATCTATGTTTGTTGAGGCACTAGCCCCATCACTGTCTGTATATTCTATCTTGCATTTACATGTGCATGGCATCCGTCCATCAATTAGGGTTAGAGTGTCGCCATCTGCTATTTTAGTACCTTCAGAAATATTGGTACTATTATTGTATACAGGGCCTGCACAAATTTTTCCAGTAAATTCAAAAAATCTATCGTACTTCCAGAGTCTGCCTTCTTGAAGCCAAGAATCTTCATAGGTTACTTTACAATCTGAAATTTTGACAGGCTCTATTAGTGTAAAATTAGATTTATCTACATCTACATCTTTAGTGCCGCTGTTGCTCCAATTATTAGCTAGCTTTGCATGGACTGTATAGACCGTATCCTTATTTTGGTCTAAAAGCTCAACAATGGCCGCAGAAGCTTTAATGCAGAAATAATCATCAGAAGCTTCTTTGTGTAGTGTTATTGGGTTACTTGCATAATAGATAAGATTGCCAGTATAGCTGCCGCTGCCAATTTTAACATTTGCCCAATACCAAGAATTACTTACCGTGTCTGTAAATACTTCTGGGTAGTTGCCGCTAGCTGCTTGTTGTGAAGTATATGAGACAGAAACTGATTTCTTATCTGCCGCATTACTCGCTCCTGCGTTATACGTAAATGTAGATACTTTAGCGGAAGTTACAGTAGAGCTAGCCCCCTTAACAAAGCAGAAAGCAAATCTAATCTTAACGCTTGTGGTAGTAAGGCTCGTGGCGTCGTACTGAACAAAATATGCGCAGGTTGCAGCAGACGAGTTACCTTGAAATTTGTGCCAAACCGGCTCGCCATTACTATATAAGTCTTTCCAAATAGCCATTAATCACTTACCCCCCTCTTTAGAAGAAATAAAATCTATCTTAGAAATAATATCTTCTATAATTTCTTTAGTGGCCTCAGAAAGGTTCTTCTCAGAATCATCTCGGGCCTCATTAAAATAATAATCAGAAAGCTCTTTAAAATTTTTATTCTCTATAGAAAAACTTCCCCAATCACAAAGCATTTCAAGAATATAGATATAAGGCATATCATCACCATTCCAATACTCGGGGTGATGTTCATTATTAGTATAATGATGTTCCCAGGCCTTATTAAATTCGAAGTCATTATCTTTAGTACCATAGAAGTATTGAGCGTAAGGTTCAAATTCTTCTTCTGAGAACTTAGAACCATCGTGCTCTTCTATAAGGTCTAAAAAGTCATCTGGGTCAACGTCTTCAAAGAGCTCAGGAAGATTTTCTAAAAGCCACTCAGCAAACTGAGTAACTCTTTCTTTATGGGCGACTATATAATTCTTATACTCATCTAAATAACTATCTTTACCTTCTGTTATCATATCTAAAAATTTATATGCTTGAAGTAAGTTCATATTATATATTCTCCCATAAATTTTCATAGAGCTTGAAGTCTTCTGCAAAAGAAAGAGACTCAGTAAGTAAGTCTTCATACTCTTTAGTACCCTTACTAGGAAGGAACATATAAGAGTTGGCAAGAATTTCTAATAGTTCTTCATAGCTTTTATAAACATTGTGATAAACTTCTTTGCCATCTACGAAAATACTAAGAAAGAATTCATTAGTATATTTATTAACACTTACTATAATAGTTCTATTGAATTCATCTGAGCCAGTGTTATAATGTTCGCTAAGATGGAAGTCATACTCATTTATAACTTTATTATTTACTCTCTCAAGCTCTGAAGAAGCGTGGTCTATATGATATTTAATAAGTTTTTCAAATAACTTTTTATAAGATACGTTAGCAGCAGAAGTTGCTTTAGAAGCCACAGAAGAATTTATATTTATCTTATTTCCATTAGAGTCAACCCACTCAGTAAGAAGGTCTTGATACTCGGGGCTACTTGTTCTCGTAGGAAGGTTTAAATAAAAACTCAGTTCCCATACAAGAGTATCCCAACCACTACCTGTCTTCATAGTAGTTCGCTTACTATCTCTAAATACTGTGAAACCCCACTGACCGTCTGCTTTACTTATATTACAGACTATATCAACTCGTACATCAGCGTCTCCGAGAATGTCTTCTCTAAACTCAGTATAATGGAAGCCAGTGTCCTCAACATCTTTCATAAACTTCTTAACCATAGAACCTCTGTGTGCTATATGGTAGTCAAGAAGTTTTTCTATTCTTTTTTTATAGCTGCCTGAAGAAGTACTTACGGGAGCAGAAGTTTTATTTGAAGTTATATTAATTTTATTTCCATTAGAGTCTTTCCATTCATGAAGTCTCATTTAAGAATCTCCTTATTATAAAAGCTTCTGACTATATATCAGAAGCAAGTATTTTTATTTTTGAGCCACCTACTGCAACTTTTTTTCCCATTCAATTAATTTAGCAGTCCTTTTTAAGTAAATTATTATTTTAATAATCTATTATTTTGATAGAAATATAGGATGAATTATACTTTATATATAGTAAAACCTTAACTCATTTTCTATATAGCTAGATTATCATAGTGTTTTATAAATGAGCATAAGGTAAAAGCATGATTCATTTTATTTTATATATAAAAAAAGAACAGTATTATAAGGTACTGCTCTTTTTATTTATATTAGATTAAGTGTTCTAGGTTAGAGTACTCTAAGATTTCTTCAGGTACATTAGCTAGAGGAATG
>JAZKZQ010000207.1:0-5867 GCA_045612745.1 Cellulosilyticum sp.
GCTTAATGGAATAAATGAAAATGAATATCACACAATAATTAGAGATGTTAATAGTAATATACTAGGAGCAGTATTCTATGTGGGTTCATCTACAGGAACATTTACTATTCCTTGGAGCATAGTGGTAGATAATCCTAAAATTCAATCTGAAACTGATATGTGGAGACTATGTGGTCCTAACTATAATAGTGCTTATGAAATGAATGTATGTGAAAATGGTGGAGTAGATACTTTAAACATTGACTATACATATCTTCCTGGACAATCTTGGATTCATATAAATCCAAACTTCAAGAACTTAAATGGAGCCGACTTCAATGATGTAAGAGGACTAATAGTCACTGATCCAATGAGCTTGTCACAAGTTTCAAACGCGTGGGCCAATTATCAGCTAACAAATATGAACTATGAAAACATATTTAATAGAGAAATAAAAAGTATGAAGAAATCATATAAGTATAGTCTTGTGGAGTCATTAACAAGTGGAATTATATCTGGTGCAGGTTCAACTGCTGCAACCGGAATGCTTGGTGGAGGACCAATCGGAGCAGCTGCAATGGGCGTAGCTAATGTTGGAGGTCTTATAGCTGATACAGCACTAGGACATATGAAGTACAAAGAATCTATGTCTTATAAGACTGATATGTACAATTATAATCTACAGAACATTCAAGCTATTCCAAATACAATCTCTAAGCTAACTGGTTTTAATGAAAACTCTAAAATATGGCCTTTTATGGAATATTATACATGTACTGAGGAAGAGAAAGAAGCTCTTGCAAACAAGATCAGATATAATGGTATGACAGTAATGAGAATAGGAAAAATAAAAGACTATATAAGAGAAGATGAAACTTTTATTCAAGGACAAATTATAAGAATAGAAGATATAAACAACGACTATCATGTAGTCAATGAAATTGCTAATGAAATAAAGCAAGGTATCTTTATTAAAGGAGATGAAATAGAATGAGTATTCAAGGGAATTTATCAAAAGCAACTGCACAAGTAATCGGAGCCACAATTGCAAAGGGAGTCAAAGGTGCAACTGGTGACACCCCAACACCCACACCTACACCGAAGACTCCCACACCTTCACCACAAGAAGGACCGGATTTAACAGCACTTGGACTCGTTCAAAAGGATGGTCAATGGATAAATCCAAGGGCCACAAGGTCTGGAGCAAGACGACTAACTTATCCTGGAATGGGAAAAAATACTGCTGACATTCAAATGGCATCACAAGCTCTCGCAAGAGCTCAAGCTCAAGCTTCATTCACTAAAGCTCAAAAGAATGCTTATAGAAAGTATATAGGAAAGAGGAAGGTGAAGAAATAATGGGAAAAAATAATGCAAGAATTCCTGACTTAGCAACTCTAATACAAGCTGGAATAAATCCAGCCACTGGACTTCCTATAAAACTCGGTGGTGTAGATACAGTACTTAAAGCAGGAATAAAAAAACAACTAAGAATTTTAGATGAACAAAATGCAGTAAATAGATATATTTGGTATAACCTACCGAGTGGTCTAACAGGGCAATTCATTGAAAGATTACTATATTATAAGGGAAAGCTTATGTTCTTCTATCTTCAAGAGGTAGATGAATTCTACATTCTTCCTTATGCCTTAGATGGAACAATTGACCTATATGGTAGATTCCTAAGTGTAACACCGGTACCAATTGGAAGTACAACTGCTGATGAGAAGAAAGAAGCTAAGCCTTTAATACCTGGATTAACTAAAAAGGTATTATATGAAATTGGAAAAGACCTAAAAGACGGAGATCCAAATGATTATTGTGTACTTTTAACTGACTATACTCCTCAAATAGCAATCAATAATGTAACACCTAGACAGCAACTTCAAGAACCTATACTTGAGATGATGTCTGATATTATGCCATTTGCTAGAACTGCACTACTTGCTAATAGTGGAGTAAAGGCTTGGAGAGTAAATGATGAAACTGAAGAAGCTAATGTAAAAATAGCTGCTAAGAGCATTGAAAATGCTGCACTAACAGGTCAACCTTGGATTCCTATTGTATCACATATTGAATTCCAAGACTTAACAAGTGCAGGAAGTGCTTTAAAAAGTGAAGAATACCTTCTTATGCTTCAAGGCGTAGATAATTATAGACTAAGCCTATACGGACTTAAGAATGGTGGACTATTTCAGAAGAAGTCTCATATGCTAGAAGCTGAGCAAGATATGAATGACGGAAATACTTCACTGATCTATGATGATGGTCTTACAATCCGTCAACACTTCTGTGACTTAGTAAATGATTTGTTCGGACTTGGAATATGGTGCGATGTTAACCCATCAATGCAAGCGTCAATGATAGGACAATTTGGAGAAGATGAACAAGCTTCTTCTGGAGAGTCTCAAGAACAAGGTGGTGAGGAAGATGTTGAATAGTGTATATGGAAATTATAGAACTAGAAAGTTCACTGATGTGTATGGTACAGCAACCACATTTATAAATGACTTTAAAACATCTCCTCTAGGCTTTAAAGAGGTAAATGGAACAAATGTCTATACCTTAGACGATAACGCCTTAGAAACCATTTATTATTTGTTATACGGAAGGTATGGAAACAGTCATGTAGCTTCAAGTGATGAAAATATGTTTAAATATAAGCTTTATGGACTTATATATGCTTATGGACCAACATTCATTAAGAAACAAGAAATACAAGAGAAGCTTAGAGGATTAGACTTAGCTACATTGAAGACTGGTAGCAAGATTATTTATAATCAAGCAGCAAATCCAGGTACTGCTCCATCTACAGGAGATCTTACAGAACTTCAATACATAAATAATCAAAATACTTCAAATCAACAAAAGGGAACTGCTCAAGCCTACGTTGATTTATATGCCGTTTTAAGGGACGACTTAGTAAAATATTTCTTAGATAAGTTTAAGGTTCTATTCTTAGTTGTTGTAGAACCACAGGAACCATTATGGTATGTCACTGACGTGGCAGATGATACACTTGGATAAGATTATATTAGTACTTATATTATTAGTGCCTATAATATTTATAATTATTAGCATATTTACAACGGAGGATGACAAAGATGAATGAAACAGTACAACAATTCTTACTTAACTTTGGTCCGGCTTTGACTATCCTACTTTCAATGGCTGGAATATGTTGGAAGATAACAAGATCACTCATAAAGGTGGTTAGTGAATCCAACTTAAAAAATGTGTCTGAAAACATCAAGAACCAAATTGATGATATGAAGGATACTCTCAATGAACTCAAAGAATCTAACAAGGCACTTCAAATAGAAAATGCCGAACTTAGAAAGAAACAACTTCAATTACTTGAGCAATTAACAAGAGTTAAAACTGGAGAGTGATCCATATGACTTCAGATAGAACTAAAAAGATGAGAAAAGGATATTGGATAACGTTTCTAGTATCCTTAGCTCTTAACTTTATACCACTTATTGTGTTTGTGATTATGGGCTTTGTAAAAGGAGAGCCAAAAGAAAAGTTGACTCTTGGATTTACAATCGTTATAGCTTTAGCTTTAACAGCTACAATGCTCTTAATGAAAGCACATTTAAAACGTACAGTGTTCTGGGTATTATTACTTGGAGTAGTATGTTGCCTTAATAAGCTTCAATATATGTTCATTGTCATGGCTATTTGTAACATTTTAGATGAGATTATAATTACACCACTTCACAATGGATATAAGACAAAACTTAAGACAAATAAAGAAATAGATAGAAGGATGTAAGAAATATGGAAGGAAGAGCTGAAAGTAAATTTAGATATTATTTCAAACAATATACATATTATGGAATAATTGCAATCCTTGTTGTTGTAGCTTTGGTATTTTTACCAATGTTAGATACATCTGGAGAAATGGGATTTGAACAACCGGAAACCACATTGTCGTGGGTATTCTACATAGTAGTAAGGACAATGGTTGGTATAATAACATTCTTGATATTCGTCTCATTCGATGAACAAGGAAAAGTAAATATATTAAATGATGCAAGATATGTCAAAGCCTATAATAAGCTTTATAGCACGAAGGATAAGCACTATATTCCTTTGTCACCTGCTAAGTACAAAGTTCGTACAAGAGGTATCAAAGGAGTATCTATATCCTTTACCATGGTATTCTTCGCGTTCTTTGTATGTGAAGCAGTTCTTACATACAACTACAGTGTATTACTTGCTTATGGACTAACTGTCATTATGTCAGTTATATCAGGTATATTTCAAATGAACAAAGCTAGTGATTACTGGGTAGAAGAATTCCCTTTATGGGTAGATTATTATATAGAAAAGATTAAGGAGGAATCACAAGATGATAACAGTAGATGGGAAAGAATTGAGGAATCTAGAGGAACAAGTTCAGAAGAACAAGAGTGACATTGAGTACTTAGCTACTACAGGACAAGCTCTAAATACATTTGGTATCAAAGTTATTCAAACCTTTGAAACTTTAACTGAATTTCAAGCGTGGATTGAAACTGAACCAGAACTAGAGTATGGTGATGCAGTAGCAATTGGAGAAGTTGAACCATACGAGCTTTATGTATGGACTAGAGCCAACATTACACATCCACAACCTTATTGGATGGACTTAGGTCTTTATCCTTTACCAGGGCCACAAGGAATTCAAGGAGAAAAAGGAGAAAAAGGAGACAAAGGTGACAAAGGAGATAAGGGGGATAAGGGAGATAAAGGAGACCAAGGAATTCAAGGAATCCAAGGAATTCAAGGAGAAAAAGGAGACACTGGTGAGACAGGACCACAAGGTCAAATGGGACCGACTGGAACTGCAGTTCATATTATTGGTTCAGTAGTTTCTGCATCGGCTCTTCCTAGTCCAACACTTCTTAATGATTTAACGGCTGCATATCTTGTCGGAACAGGTGGAGTGTATAATTTATACATCCAAGTAGGAGAAACGCCTGCAACAGCATTGTGGACTGATATGGGACAATTTAATCCAGGAGAGCTATGGGAATTCAACAATGGCACAGTCGTACCTGTGCAAAATGTAACATTAGTTCAGATAAATAATCTAGAAGCATTGAATTCACTTCTAATCAATGGAGTAAATGTCAATAATATTTTTGTAAAGCAAGTTACTACTTCAACAACATCTGGTCAAGTATATATGAAAGCAGCAAATGGAACACAAGTAATGTTGGATGTTACACCAACTAATGTTGCTTGGACTATACCGAAAAGAGATGGAAACGGTAGATTCCAATGTGGAACACCAAGTGCAAATGAAGATGTTGCAAATAAAAAATATGTTGATGATTTAGTTCTTGATAAAATATATCCAGTAGGAAGTATTTATATGTCCGTAAACAGCACAAGTCCTGCAACATTGTTTGGTGGAACTTGGGAACAATTAAAAGATAGATTCTTATTAGGAGCAGGAGATACATATACAAATGGAGCAACAGGTGGAGCAGCTACACATACACATACACTTGATAGTGCATATGTTCAAATGCGTAACACTGCTGGAAACTATCTTAATAATATAAAAGATATTGATGGGACTTGGACTGCAAAGTGGCAATTAAATATTAACAGTGAAACGCAAGTAAGTGCATCTCAAAATGCTGGTATCCCATTAGGTGGCTCAACTGATAGTGCAAGCAATATGCCACCATATTTAGTAGTATATATTTGGAAGAGAACTGCCTAAAAATAATAAAACAAAAGAGGTTATAAAACCTCTTTTTTTATTGTATCTCAATAGTCCAATCACCATATGGAGCATATAGCAATCCTACACCACTTATTGTACTGAATAGTGGTCTTGTTGCTTTAACCTCACAACGATGATATTGTTTATTGTTCATATACCAATT
>JAZKZQ010000208.1:0-10093 GCA_045612745.1 Cellulosilyticum sp.
CTTGTTTAGTTGTAATTTTTCGTGAGCTCAAAAGCATACTACCTCCTTAAAAATACTTTAAGGACAGTATACTCAAAGATTAGTAAATAAAGTAGGCGTGCTTGATGTGACGCTTACATTAATAATACCCCCTTTATATACTTTAATCAATTTTTAAATAATATAAAAACTCTTGATATAGCATTATCCAATGCTTATATCAAGAGCCTCAAAAATACCTTTATCCAATTTATCTGCAGCTTCCTTTTCAACCTTTTCTGTTACATGTGAATAGATATCTAGTAGAAATAGATGCATGACCTAATCGTTGTTGTACTACCTTGGGATTTATACCATAGCTTAGCATCAAAGTTGCATTGGTATGTCGTAAGTTATGTAATCAGATATGCTTTAATCCTATTCTTTCAGTTAACCTTCTAAACTTTTGGCTTAATGTATTTGGATTGATACATTTCCCATTATCTCAACACACTACTAAGTCATTATATTCAAACTGCTCACCCATCTTTAACTTATTAGTAAGATAACGTTTTCTTTTACTTTTAAAACTTCTTTTACAGTATAATTAAAAGTCTTACAATTCTTGAAAACCAAGTAATTGTGGGGCTTTATTAAGTATACCTGAGATAATTTGAACCTACGATGCATGATTTAGGAAACCATATTTCTTTAAATCACCATTTCATATCCATATGACTTATAGATTTTTCACTTTATTATGCTAACTTTCTAGGTAAAAATAGAAATTCTATAATCTAAAGTTCCTCTAGAATACCTAATTTAATATAAATAACTACATAAAATACTTTAAAAATTATTAAATCAAGCTATCTTTTTTTACTAAACCTATCCCTAATACTTTTGCTTCATTGATAGATAAAGTTATCTTATCATTTAGTATAAATCCTTCACTCTATTTCTCATCTTCCTCTAAGTAATCTAA
Organism: Cellulosilyticum sp.; assembly: GCA_045612745.1. Classification (GTDB taxonomy): domain Bacteria; phylum Bacillota; class Clostridia; order Lachnospirales; family Cellulosilyticaceae; genus Cellulosilyticum. The sequence continues at coordinate 944 of JAZKZQ010000208.1, forward strand.
TTTAATCATACCCTCAACGGCTTCTACAACTTCTTTATTATCCTCACTTTCAACATGCATATAGATTTCTGTTGTAGTTCGTGCCTCACTATGACCTGCAACTCCTTGAATTTGCTTAATGTTTAACTTACCTGACTTGAGTGCTAACGTTATAAAAGTGTGACGTAAGTCATGAAATCTTATATATGGTAAGCCACTTTTTTTAATGAATTTACTAAACTCCTTACTAATATAATCTGCTGCATAAAGTTCTCCATTATCTTTACAATGTATATAGCCATTATCATAATACTTTTCTTTGAATATTTCTTTATTTTCTTCTTGTCTCAACTTCTCTTTCTTTAATACTTCAAGTAAATAGCCTGATATACCTATATACCTTATAGATTCTTTTGACTTAGGTTCTTTTATATACGTACACTTTCCTGCTCTCACACGATTTTCTCTTACATATATAGTTCTTTCTTCTAAATCAACATTTTGCCATCTAAGTGCTTCTATTTCCCCTCTTCTCATCCCTGTATAAACTGCTATCGTCACAGGAATCTCAAGTGTTGTTCCCCTTACACGCTTTAATAAAAGTGCACATTGTTCTTGGTTATAAACTTTTTGTTCTTCTTTTGCTTCTAATTTTATAAATGCTCGTTTGGTAATTGGATTAGTCCTAATATAATGTTCGTCTAAAGCTCTTTCTAAGATTCCTTGTAAAAGTCTTAAATGCTTATTAATAGTTACCTTTTGCAAATTAGTGTTTTTACTAATCCATAGTTTATATTGATTAATATGTCTAATATCAAGTTTACTAAGCTTTATCTTTCCTAAATTGCTCTTTTTGATATGATTTAATATATTCTTATATCCTGCTAATGTAGTTAAGGATCTTCCCTCTACTTCCAAGCATTCTATATGATACTCTCCATAGTTACTTAAAGTTTCATCAGTTGCTTTACATTTTTGATTAAGTACTTTTTCTGCTTCATGTTTTTTAGGCAATCCTCTGCATCCTTTTTCTTTTTAAAGCTTGGTTGCTCTCGAATTCTTTTTCCATTTTGGTCTTTTCCATAATCTAAAATAATATAATATCTTTGCTTTACATTATCAAACCATAAATTTTGACTTATTTTTATTCTTGTCATCTCGTATCTTAGTCCTTTTAATGTTTTGTTTAACTTGTCTACCTTTTGTCTACCTCTAGCTTATTTTCATGATTTTATTTTCTTATAAAAAAATTCCCAACCACTGAATACCAATGGTTAGGAACTCCTATGTAGAAATTTAAAACACCACATGAGATCATACAGAGAAGGGGACTTGAACCCCCACACCCTTTCGAGTACTAGAACCTGAATCTAACGCGTCTGCCATTCCGCCATCTCTGCTTGTATTATCTCTGTATCTATTTTATTAGAAATTATCATTATTTTCAACTAAAAAATATATTTTTATTATTATTTCATTACGCATTCCACTATTTGTTAAATTTTTTACCATTTCTAATTAGGCATATTGCCTAAACGCCAGTAGGAAACACTTGTAATACCTAATAGTTTTGCAAGGTCTATCTTTGCTTCTATACTTCTTTGGTCTTCATACCAAATGATATTAGTAATGCCATCTACTTGATAGGTGGCGTATGTATTTTGTGAGATTTCATCAAAATAAGCTTTAGTACCTGATGTATTTAGACGATTTGTGATTTGTGTCATACTTGGCGTAAAGGCACTTCTATTAATAACCTTATTATCTTTTACTTGCCACTGTAGGCTACCATAACTCATCTGAAGGGCTACTTTATCTTTAGCAATGACACTTACTGCTTCCTCTAAGGTGTCATATACCTGATTAATCGGTGTTATAGGTGTATTTGTAATACCTGCATCTTGCTCTTCCACCGTTAAGGTCTTTGTTCCATAATCATGGGCCATTAAAATCACATGGTCTGCTACCTCGCCTATACCTTTGTAGTCATAACCCTTAAAATAAGTAGTTGGCTGAACAGCTACATTTAATTTTTTTCCCTGTGCTTTTAGTGCTGTTTTAAGTTCTTTTAGGAAAGTAACATAACCAGCTTTAATAGCTTTATTATAAAATTGTTCAAAGTCAATTGTTAGTCCATCAAAATTTCTTGTTTGACCATCTTTTGTGATCCCATTGCATAAACCTACTAAGTCCTTAATAAGTTGTTGGCGTTTGGTAGGATTATTAAACAGTTTATTTACCACATTACCTTTATTGTCATAGTAAACCATAAGGTAAGTTTCCACGCCATTATCTTGTGCCATATCTACTGCTGTCTCAAAGCTAGCTGGTACTTTAAAATCGCCACTTGTAGTATCTACTTGAAAGTTACCATTCTCATAAACTAGTTGTGCCCAACCGAAACTAATAGCATCATAATTTTTAATGCGTTCCATCTGACTACTTGAACTAATGGCATAACATGCATGTTCCCATTTAAGTGGTGCTTCTAATTTTGCCTGTATACGATTTATAATAGCCTGAGCACTTTGTGTACTTACTAAACCTTTGGGATTAAAGGTTGTTTGACTGGTACCATTCATTAGCCCTAATGTCTTTACTAGATTAATTTCCCCTTTGTGACTAGTCACATCACTAAAATTAGTTACATCCTCATATTCACTTACTAAACTTGTATAACCTAATGCTTCTACTATAAGTACAGCTGCTTCTTCTCTTGTTAACTTTCCTTCTAATGCAATTTGAATTTGATTGCTCCCTATCTGTAATTCATCTAAACTATTTGCAAAATTTGCTTTTTCCATCACCTTGGTCTGTGCTATATTTGCACCATATATTGTTGAAATACATAGACTTGCTAAAACAATACTCCCTATCCATTTTCGTAAATTATGCATATGTCCCCCCATTATTGTATTTGCTATCTATAATCAATAGTTAATTTTTAATTTTCTATTAATTAAATTTTATCACACTTTATATAAATACACTATAAAATCAATGTACTCTATCTAGATATTATTTATATTAACTTTCCCCATATATATATAAAAACTGTGCCTCTTGGTACTACTAGTCTAACTTTAATGATAAAAAGTGTAGTTAGTCATACTAAGAGCCACAGAAATTCATTTCGTGACTTCTTATAACCTATTAGTTTTAGCCATCTGTTCTAGTACATCTTGAGCTGTTAAATAAAGCATGCCATTACCTTCTGTTGCTGCCGGAAGTCCCATTGAAACAGTACGTCTTACAAGCTGAGCATAAATTTCAAACTCTGTAAGCCTTCTGCCAAAACGTTGTTGCCCCCAGTTAATAAGAAGGGCAATTGCACCTGTTACATGCGGTGCTGCCATAGATGTGCCTGATAAACTGGCATAACTACTATTAATATAAGTTGAGGTAATATTTACACCCGGTGCTATAAGGTCTATCTGATCATTTGAATTAGAAAATCCAGCCACACGATTTGTATTTGTTGCTGCACCTACTGCAATAACTTCATTATAATAAGCAGGATATGCATATTCAGGTGTCAGTGCATTACCATCTCCTGAATTAGCTGCAGCACATACTACTACAATCTCTTTACTCACTGCTTGCTTGATAACTGTATGAAGTTCTGACACATCTTGTGGGCCACCTAAAGACATAGATATAATATCTACATTTTGAGAAATAGCATATTTGACTGCATTAATAGCAGCAGTATAATTACCATTTCCATTACGGTCTAATATCTTTAGAATCAAAAGACTTGCCTCAGGTGCAACCCCTACAATACCTATGCCATTGGCTGAAGCAGCAATAATACCAGCCACATGCGTACCATGACCATTGTAGTCATTGTACTTATTTATATCGCCACCATCTTCAGCTGTAAAATTTCTACCACCTATAATCCTATCCTTTAAATCTGGATGATTTACCTGACAGCCTGTGTCTATAATAGCAATTTTAACCCCTTTTCCCTTGTACCCCTTATTCCAAAAAGCTGATGCCCTAATAGCTGCTACACCTACTGGAATAACCTCCGATTGTGCTTTAGCACTTATTACATCAAATGGAGTAAGACTGATGGACTGATCCATAATTGCCTCCTACAATAAATAGAATTTATTGAGATTAACCTCACCACATCATATGCTTATTCGTCTTAAAGTGTGTACAACCTTAGAGTTATATTTCTTTCAGTTCAGTAAAAAAACCGTATATCACTCCTACCGAGTGAATATACGGTTTTTAGCTTAATTAGAGCTTATTTAAAAGCACCTACCCCTGTCGCAACTTCATCTACCATTTGTTCTGTTGATGTAATACCACCACCTGCTGTATACCATACACTTGCATCTAAGTATACAATATTGTCATTTTGGTAAGCATCTGTTGTTTTCATTAATTCATTACTAAATAATTCTTGTGCTGATGATGCACCACCTGTTACAGCACCACGATCTACTACAAATAAATAATCTGGATTTTGTTCTACTACATACTCAAATGATGCTTTTTGTCCATGTGTTGTTGTGTTGTCAATTGTTTCATCTACTGGCTTAATACCAAATGTATCATGGATGATACCAAATCTTGAACCAGCACCATATACACTGAATTCACCATCATTTGCAAGAGCGATAAGACCTGTTACGTCCATTTCTGTTACTTTCTCTTTAAGTGCTTCTACTTTTTCTTCTACAGCGTTAATTTTTTCAGCTACTTCTGCTTCTTTACCAAAGATTTGACCTACATAGTCCATGTTTGATTTGAATGAAGCCATATAATCTGTATTATCAACTGCTAATTGAATTGTTGGTGCAATTTCACTAAGCTCCTCATAGTAATCCGCTTGTCTACCACCAATGATGATAAGCTCTGGTTCAAGACCATAAATTGCTTCCATATCTAATTCTTTTAATGAACCTACATTTGTATAAACGTTCTCATCTTGATATTGACTTAAGTGTTCTGGCAGAGAACCACTAAGTGGTACACCTGTTACCTCTACATCTAATGCTGCTAATGCATCTAATATACCAAGTTCAAATACTACAACATTTTTTGGATTTTTGACTACCTCTGTTTCACCTAGCTTATGTGTTACTGTTACTGTTTCAGTTGCTACTACTTCTGTATTTATATCGTGTGCCTCTGTATTTTGTCCACATCCTGTTGCTACTGTTAATGTCATTGCTGCAAGTACTGCAAATAATAATTTTTTACTCATTTTAAATTCTCCTCTTATATATTTATCTAGTTTATCATTTATGATTTTCATTCTCACAAGGCTTTTAAAGTTTAGCAGCTTTAAGCTGCCTATTACCTATTTAACCTGCTAAACCTTGTTCGTAATTGCTCATTAAAAGTAGATACAAATTCTTTGCCCATTAATCTCTTGTACATTAAATGGCATCTCATAAATCTCTTCTAATACCTCTTGCTTAATAATTTCATCTGTAGAACCTTCTTTGGCAATCTTACCATCTTTAAGGGCTACAATATAATCTGAATAACATGAAGCAAAGTTAATATCATGAATTACAATAATAACTGTTTTTCCTAGATCTTTAACTAACTTTCTTAAGATTTTCATAATCTCTGCTGAATGCTTCATATCTAAATTATTGAGTGGTTCATCTAACAAGATATACTCACTATTTTGTGCGATTACCATGGCAATATAAGCACGTTGTCTTTGTCCACCACTTAGTTCATCTAAATAGCGGTCTTGAAGCTCTGTAAGCTGCATATAGCCAATTGCTTCATCCACTTGCTTTTCATCTTCTGCCTTTAAGTTACCACCGCAGTGTGGAAAACGACCAAAGCTTACAAGCTCACGAATCGTAAGTCGCATATTAATATTATTAGATTGTTTTAAAATCCCTATTTTTTTAGCTAATGCTTTTTGATCCCATTGTGTGATTTCTTTGCCATCAATTAAGACTTCACCACCATCACGTTGCATTAAACGTGTCATAATAGAAAGTACTGTACTTTTTCCTGCACCATTTGGGCCAATGAAAGAAGTGATTTTTCCTTCTGGAATTTCCAGTGACACATTATCTACTACTTTTTTATTACCATACATCTTTGAAATGTTTTTCACCTGAATCATTGTGTACGCCCTTTCATTAATAAGTAAATAAAGTATATACCACCAATAAAGTTAATAATGATACTTACACTTACTCCAAAATCTAAAATGCGTTCTGCCACAAACTGTCCACCTACTAAAAAAACGATACTAATTAATAGAATTGTGACACTTAAAACGCTATGTTTATAAGAATGCATCATATGTCTTGCAATATTTACTACTAAGAGTCCTAAGAAAGTAATTGGTCCAACTAATGCTGTTGATGTTGCTGTGAGTATGACAACTACAATTAACATACGTTTTACCATTTTGTCATAATCTACACCTAAGTTAATGGCATGTTCTCTGCCAAGTCCCATGACATCAAGTACTTTCATAAACTTAGTACTATAAAGGATTGACCCTACAATCACTACTGTTGCAAGCCCTAATACCTTTGTATTAATGTTGTTAAAACTTGCTTGCGATTTATCTTGAATAGTTAAAAATTCACCTGGGTCCATTAATACCTGCATGAAAGTTGTAAAGCTCTCAAATAAAGTACCTACAACTACTCCTAAAAGAAGTAAGAAAAATATATTATGACTTTGCTTCTTAAACACCACTTGATAAAAAATCACTGAAGCTCCTAACATAACTCCTGTCGTTAAAAGAAAGTTAGTATTAGCATCAATAATAAGCTTATGGGTTGACCCTAATAAGAAAACTACTGCTGTATTAAGTAGCATATATAAAGAATCCAGCCCTAAAATACTTGGTGTTAAAATATGATTGTTGGTCACAGTTTGAAATACTAATGAAGAAAATCCAACTGCTGCCCCTGTTAAAATAATGGCATATATCTTTGGAATACGCCTTGAAAGTGCATATGTATAACTTTTTGGATTAAGCCCCATAAATAAAAATAAGGCGATGAGTGCAATACTGGCTAGAATCAATATGCATAAAACTCTTTTGTCCTTGGCTTTAGCCTTCATATTTTGCCCTCCTTAAAATCATATAGAGGAATATTACCCCACCAATTGTTCCTACCATCATCCCAATTGATACTTCAAATGGGAAAATAATAAGTCGTCCTAAAACATCACAAACAAGTAAGAAAATTGGTCCTAATAAAGCTGTATGATAAAGAGAATTTTTTAAGTTATCTCCTACATACATGGTAACAACGTTAGGAATAATCAGTCCTAAGAATGGAATATTCCCTACTGTAATCATTGTAACTGATGTAATGAGTGCCACAATCCCTAGACCTACATTAACCACTAAATTATAATTAAGTCCAAGGTTTGTTGCAAAATCTTCACCCATACCTGCAATCGTAAACTTATTAGCATACATAAAGCCTAAAATAACTACTGGAACACTTAGATAAAGCATTTCATAGTTTCCTGACATGATGAGCGCAAGATTACCCTCCATCCAAGATGAAATATTTTGTACTAAATCATATTTATATGAGAAGTATGATGTAATGGAACCTATAACCTTTCCTAGCATCATCCCTAATAAGGGTACAAAAATAATATTTTTAATCTGAACTGCTTTAAGCATTTTCATAAAGACAAGAGTCCCTACCATAGAAAAGATAAAAGCAAGAATCATCTTAGATGTCTGCCCAGCACCACCAAAGGCAATCATTCCTACTAAAATCCCGAGTTTTGCAAAATCTGTAGTTGCTGCTGTCGTTGGTGACACAAATTTATTTCTACTAATCTGTTGCATAATTAGACCACTTACACTTAGTCCCACACCTGCTACTAGAATAGCAATTAAACGTGGCAATCTACTAATCATTAACAGCTGAATTTTATCTTCCTTTAATGTAAGAATATCTGTAATTGTTAAGCTACTCACTCCTACAAATAAAGAGACTACTGATAGTATAATTAGTATCATTAAGAGAAATCTCTTCTTAAGTATCCATTTCACTAGAAAGCCTCCTTTTGACACTTTATATTAAAAAATGATATAATGTTATAATTGTTTTTGATAATTAATTTCATTTACCTAAGTAATATTACCAGTAAATTGATATTTTGTCTTATAATATATTTAGATTTATTGTAATATTTTTAGATTGAATAGGAGGACAATACATTGAATCTTGAATTAATTATGGCTACAATGGAACACTTTCACCATTGTACACATTTGCCTGTTCGTCTTTTTACTAATCTAAGTACAACTTCAGAAATTTATCATTTTGGTTGTTCTAGTATAGATTTAGGCATTCTAAAAAAATATTGTTCTAATGAACTTTTAACTGAACTTATTGGTCTATTACCAAAACAAAACATTATTCACCATGCTTTATCTTCTGATATTTACTTAACTCTTTGCCTTGTAAATACTGAGGAAATAAATTCTGGTGCCTTTGTAATTGGTCCTTATACTACTAAAGCAGATAGTGAAACACATTTAGTCTTTAAACCTTTACACTGCATGCATCACTTAGTACACCTACTAGATATTATTAAAGCAGATCGGCATCTATCTTTTACGACAACCAATGATATCACTTTCTTTCATCATCCATTGGATACTCCAAAATTTGATGAACATAGCTATCATGTCACTAAAGCTAAAGCTTATATTGAAAAAAACTATTATGAGCCTCTTACTTTGCAACAACTGGCTGATTATCTAGGGATTAATAAAAGCTATTTCTGTACGATTTTTAAAAAAGTTACTAAACAATCTTTTTCTCCTTACATAAATAATCTTCGTATTGAAAAAAGTAAAGAGCTACTTATTGATACCAATGACTCTATTTTAGAAATCGCTTTAGCTACGGGCTTTAGTAGTGCCAGTTATTTTAATAATATTTTCAAAAAAGTAGTCGGTATGACACCAGTAGCTTATAGACAAGCACATAAAAAAGACACTTAAAAATATATGGCTATTATTAACTAAAAAATTGGTTCATCACCATAAACTGTGCTTGACAAACTAAATACCAAATTTTACAGATAAAAAATACATCTGGTGTCATGTACTCTAGTAAGTGCTAGCAAACTTAAATACGGAGGACTCCAGATGCACTTACATGATATCAATACACTATTAAATCTTCA
>JAZKZQ010000209.1:0-3340 GCA_045612745.1 Cellulosilyticum sp.
ATCGCCTTTTTTTATTAAAATATCTTTATAGGGGGAAAAGGATGAATATACAAATTAATGCAGGGGACACAGGTTTTATAATGATTTGTACGGCGTTAGTATTTCTAATGACACCGGGGTTAGCTTTCTTTTATGGAGGAATGGTAAGGAGAAAGAATGCCTTAAATACGCTTTTATCTTGTTTTTTTATTTGTGGTATGGCTTCTGTAATGTGGATTATTTGTGGTTATTCTTTATCATTCGGAACAGATCATGGGGGTATTTGGGGAGGTCTTAATCACTTGTTTTTTAATGGTGTAGGTATGCAGCCCAATGCTGATTATGCAGGAACTATTCCTGAAACCCTATTTGCAGCATTTCAAATGATGTTTGCAATCATTACACCAGCTTTAATCTGTGGGGCAGTGGTCGAGCGTATGAAGTTTTCAAAACTTATTATTTTTATTGGATTATGGTCTTTAATCGTTTATTATCCACTTGCGCATATGGTTTGGGGAACTGGAGGATTTTTGAGAGAATTAGGTGCTCTTGACTTTGCAGGAGGTAATGTTGTGCATATTAGTTCTGGTATAACGGGCCTAGTAGCATGTATTATCTTAGGTAAACGTCGTGGTTATGGCATATTATCTTACAAACCTCATAATATTCCTTTTGTAGTTCTTGGAGCAGGATTATTATGGTTTGGATGGTTTGGATTTAATGCAGGTAGTGCTTTGTCAGCAAGTTCTTTGGCAGTTCATGCATTTTTAACTACTCATACTTCAGCTAGTGCAGCATTACTGTCATGGTTAATCATTGAGAAAATAATTTACAAAAAAGTTACTGTTTTAGGGGCAGCTACAGGTGCTGTGATTGGTCTAGTTGCTATTACACCAGGAGCAGGTTTTGTTCCTATTTGGGCTTCTATAATTATTGGATTGGCAGTAAGTCCAATTTGTTTCTTCTTTATGTCAAAAGTTAAGGCTAAATTTGGTTATGATGATGCATTAGATGCTTTTGGATGTCATGGTATCGGTGGTGTATGGGGTGGTATTGCAACAGGAATCTTTGCACAAAAGTCTATTAATCCAGATGTAATACGATGGAATGGTCTTATTTATGGAGATGTTAGATTATTTGGTGTACAAATATTAAGTATTGTAATAACAGTTACCATTGCTGCTATTATAAGTATAGTAATCTTAAAAGTTATGAAATGTTTTGGAGACTTACGTGTTAGTAACGAAGAAGAGGCTATTGGCTTAGATGTAGCAGAGCATAATGAAACAGCTTATCCTGCTTTTAATGGTTTAGATTAATGCGTAAATAGAGAATAGAGAAGAGGGGAAATAATGAAAAAGATTGAAGCAATTATCAGACCAGAAAATTTAGAACAACTTAAGGAGGCTTTATTAAAAGTAAATATTTCAGGAATGACCATTAGCCAGATCTATGGATGTGGAAACCAGTATGGTTATAAGGAACATGTGCGTGCGAATGAAATAATCATCAACACTTTACCTAAGGTAGAAGTAAAGCTTATTGTACCTGACGAGCGTTTGGATGAGATTATTGATTTGATTATTTCGGTCACACAGTCAGGAGAATATGGAGATGGTAAGATTTTTATATATGATGTGATAGATTGTATTCGCATTAGGACTAAAGAGCATGGTGATAGTGCACTATAAATGAGAGATTTTGATAAAAAACAAGGTTTGCCTCCTGTAATTTATAAGAAGCAAACCTTGTTTTTTATTTGTTCATATGTATTTGTTCACCATCAAAGTGAATGTTTAAGTTTAATTGCTTAGCAATAAATCTTAATGGAAGATAGGCTCTACCATTTTGAATAGTTGACATCACCGAAGAATCATTAGTGTCTATTTGAATGACTTCACCATTAATAATAGCTACATTATAGCCTAATGGGAATTCAATTAATTTATCTTCTGTTTTAATAATAACAGTTTTTGATGTAGCATCATACTGAATAGGAATGTTAAGTGCTTCAGTAATTGTTCTTAATGGTGCTAATGTTCTTCCGTTACTTACTAAAAGTGTATTTTCTAATTCAACTTTTTGATTATTGATTGTAAGACCAAATTTAACAGGTGTAGTAGGAGGTGTTAGATTTCTGTCTTTTTGTGCAATAAGTGTTGTAACGGTGTTAGAAATAGTATTAGGTACATATTGAGAAGTTGTAGGTGTACTTGTAACCTCAGAAGTTGAATCTTCTACAGTAGCATTAGAGTTTCCGTTTGAACTAGAGTTGCCACCTACATTAGAGCTACCACCTGAACTAGAGCTTCCACCTCCAGGATTAGTATCTTCAGGTTTAGAATGATCACCTTCTGGTGTAGTTGTATCACCAGGGTTAAATTCTTCTTCTGATGGCATATCATGGTATGTTAGTGTAAGTTGTTCACTAGGCATTGTCCCTACAAAAGCTTTTGCTTTTAATGTAGTAGCAGACGTTACTTCAATAGGTGCACCATCATAAACTGTACTAGCTAAAGTTACTTCACTGCCATCAGTTGTATAGAGAATACGAGAATAGGCTGAAGAGCTATTTAAGTTAACCATTTTAGAACCTGAAGTTGTTGTATGATCAACAGTTATAGTAGGTTTATTAACCTCATCTTGTTCGATATGTACAGTAGCTTCTAAGTCTACTTCTTCAGTTAATAACCAACCAGGAATTTTAAATGTAAAATAGCTATTTCCACGAATAGATTCTGGATTAATATTTTTGGCAGTAAATTCAAAAGTAAATTTTTTTGAATTATAAACAGTAACAACACCAGGAGTATGGAGTGGTTTATGAGTTGCTTCCCCATTAACATCAAGAGAAGTTAATGTCATATTTGTTTCAAGGGCTATATGTAAAGAAGCAGCTTGGTTAGTGTAGTCTTTTTTGAGTTCTACACCATGTAGCTGGAAATTAATCTTGGCACGAGCATCTGCAATTTCTGTAGCATAAAGTTTATCAAGATTTACTGATATAGCAGGTCCTGTAGTAGTTGGAGTTGTAATAATCCCTCCAGATGTTGTTTTAATTTTAACTGAATCAGCTAGTAAAGGTCTTACAGTTTGCTCAGAGAGAGTCTGAGCAGATAGGGGCATAGCTGTTTGAGCTATTAATAGAGTTGCTAATAGATATGTAATGCGTTTATTCATTATGGGGTCCTTTCTTTTCTAGATTATCCGAATGATTTCAAGTTATAAAAACTAATGGATAAATAAAATTTGAGAAATAAATCTTATGGAAAATTATAGCAATAAATGACAAAAAATCAATATCTTATAAGATATGATATAGAAAAAGGTAGAAAAGTATTTGTGAAGCTTTTGTTATATA
>JAZKZQ010000210.1:0-4021 GCA_045612745.1 Cellulosilyticum sp.
ATAGCATCGTCTAGGTCTTTTGCATCTTCCCCATCAATTGTTACCATAGGAATATGACGGAGATCGACTCTACCTACTTTGTCACTATCTGCAACTTCATCAGGTACATTTTCTACTTCTGCCATAACCTCTTCTGGGAACTCAATTGGCAAATCATATTGATAAATAATAGATAAAATATCTACGCCAGGATCATTCACATGACCTAAAATAGATAAAACCTTCCCTTCTGGATTACGACGTTCTTCTGCCCAGTCTGTAACCTGTACAAGTACTTTATGGCCTGTTACAGCCCCCTTTGAAAGCTTCTTAGGAATAAAGATATCACGTGCATACTTTTGTTCATCTGGTACAACGAAACCAAAGTTTTCACTTTCTTGATAGGTACCTACTAAACTTTCTGGTCCTCTTTCTAATATTTCAATAACTTCTGCTTCAGCACGTTTTTCTGCTGTAGCTGGCCTTGTAATACGACAAAGTACACGGTCCTTGTGCAAAGCACCATTCACACCTGAAGCTGGAATAAATACATCTTTTTCATCTTCATCTAATATTAGGAATCCAAATCCTTTAGGATGCCCTTGGAAAGTTCCAGCTAGAAGATTATACGTTTGTGGTCTTGCAAATTTGCCACGTTTAGTACGAATGAGTTTACCTTCTGAAATTAGCTCCCCTAGTAACTCTTCTAAAAGTTTACGATCTGAAGGTGGTACTTGTAATACCATCATTAATTCCTTAATTTTAAGTGGTGCATAGTTTGGATTCTTAACAAGCTCCACAAGTACATTTTTTCTTTGTTCTATTTGTTTTCTTTCTTCTTCAGATGCATAAGTACGTTCTACTTTCTCTCTCTTTACTTCATAATGCATCACATCTGGCTTACGACGACTATTTCTATCCTCTTTTTTATTTTTATTATTTTTGTGATATTGCTTTTTTGACTTTTTCATCTTCTCATCTCTCTTCTCTATAAGACAGGCATATTATTGAATATACTGCCTCCCTTTTAGTCTACTATACTTTCAGTATGCTCAAAAAATTACTAGATAAAACATTTTATCTGTGTATATTCAATAAATTAACCTTAAGTTTAAGTTTCTTAAATTTATTATATCACACTACCTGTTATTATTATATTCAAGTATATTTTTATTGCTAAAATAATTACGGATAAAAAAAACACCTTACCTAATCAGTAATATGTGTTACTAGCACATTTACTTTGGTAAAGTGTTTACTTTTGTTAATTTGTAGCATTTGCAGCGTCTTGTGTCTGTTCAGCACCTTCTGTTGTTGCTGCATTATCTGCAGGTGTCTCTGCTGCTTTGTCAGCACCTTCTGCTGTAGCACCATCTACTTGTACTTCAGCATTACCTGCTGTACCAGCTTCTGTCGTAGCTTCTGGTGAAGCAGTGCTTTCAGTTGTCGTACCTGTTGCTGGTGTTTCCACTTTAGCTACAGTACCATTAGAGTTGAGTAACATTAAAACAAGTGCAAAAACTACAAACATACCTGCTGTGATCTTTGTCCATCTTTCAAATTTACCTTCTAATGTGTTCTTTTTATTTTTCTCCCAATAGCTGTCATTATTACCAGTTGCTCCATTTAAAGAACCTAAACCTGCTGACTTACCTTCTTGCAATAAGACAACAACAATAATGGTAAGCGCTGCAATAACAAATAAAATTGTTACTACAAGTTTTAATATTTCCATTATATAAAGCCTCCTTGAAACCTTATTGTGTACATCTTATCTAATCATATCAGAAATAGTCATAAAAAGCAACTATCCCATCATCTGCATTGCAGATTGTCCAAGCATAAACATACCATATGTAGAGGCAAAAATTAAAAGTTCATAAACTCCTACCACAACCACTGCTTTTGTCGTACTTTTACGTGTCATCACTTTATAACCTACCACAAGAACCACTAGGCTCCATAGATTACTTACAGAAATTATGCTTGATAATGTCCAAAGCAGCGGACTAGCTGCTACGGTCTCTGCACTAAAAATAGCACCTATACCTAATATGGTAGTTGTTGTTCCCACTAAGTATTGAAGTATGCCATCAATAATACTAATTGCATAAGTAACTACCTGTGAAAGTAGTGCAATAATATAAAGCTTCTTAAAACTACCTTTATCCCTAAAAATTGCTTTGATAATGACAAAAATAATTGCTGTAATTAATGCACTAAATGCTACTGCTATAACTATTGTAAGACATTTACTAATAACTCCCATCTGAAAGACTTGTGCCAACTCTTCTTCTGCTTTTCCTTGTTTACGATACGCATCGTATAATGCAATCTTCTGTAGTGGATTCATATAATAAATTAGCATATAAATTAGTGCAAATACTGCTGACCAGCCTAAGCCTAGTCCAATTCCCTTCACTGGATCTGCCTCAATAGTCTCATGCATCGTTTTACTAGGTGCCACAAATAAATTCATTAAATTCTTATACCAAGGCACTTTTCCCTTCATTTCCTCAGCAATCAAACGCTCTCTATCTACGACCGCAAATCCCCCATCCATCAGATCATGCTGAGCTGCTGCACTGGTTTCTTCTTGAGTTGCCTTTAAATTTACTTGCGCCACTGTTTGACTAGCTTCTCCCTCCTGGGGAGTATGTGTCTTATTCTCTTCACTCATACCCATCTCTCCCTATCTATAAATTTTCTTACTCACTCATTATATATCACTTAGTCTTTTCATACAATTAATAATTTTTATACTATTTCTTTATTTTTTTGGTTCTTGTTTAACATAATGACTAAATAGTTACTCTTATACTTGTCATAGTAGCTTATAAAAAAATAGATGTTGCAAAATGATCTATCCTTTGCAACATCTATTTTTCTATTGTAAATTGAAGAATGATTTTTTGCCTCTAAATTCAGCAATATCTTCAAGTTGTTCTTCAATACGAAGAAGTTGATTGTACTTAGCCACACGATCTGAACGTGCTGGTGCACCTGTTTTGATTTGCCCTGCATTGACTGCTACAACAATATCTGCAATGGTGTTGTCCTCTGACTCACCAGAACGGTGTGAAACAACTGCTGTGTAGCCTGCACGGTTAGCCATTTCGATAGCATTAAAGGTTTCTGTAAGTGTACCAATTTGGTTAACTTTAATAAGAATAGAATTAGCCACTTTTGCTTCAATACCTTTCTCAAGAATAGCTGTATTTGTAACAAATAAATCATCACCAACGAGTTGAATACGTTTACCAAGTCTGTCAGTAAGAAGCTTCCAACCTTCCCAGTCATTTTCACCAAGACCATCCTCAAGTGAAATAATAGGGAATTTATTAACTAAGCCCTCATAGTAATCTACCATATCTTCTGAAGTACGAACGACTTCTTGACCTGTCATTTGACTTTCACCTTTGAAGTAGTATTTACCATCTGCTTTATTGTACAGTTCTGAAGCAGCTGCATCCATAGCTATAAACATTTGTTCACCTGCTTTGTATCCAGCTTTTTCAATAGCTTCTACAATAAGTGTTAAGACTTCATCAGCTGTAGCTAAGTTTGGTGCGAAACCACCTTCATCACCTACACCTGTTGCTAATCCTTTTGAATTCAGTACTTTTTTAAGTGTATGGTAAACTTCTACACACATTTGAAGTGCATCTTTAAAAGAATTAGCACCTACTGGCATAATCATAAATTCTTGAAGGTCAACAGTGTTATCTGCATGTTCACCCCCATTTAAAATATTCATCATAGGTACTGGTAATACTTTTGCATTCACTCCACCTAAATACTCGTAAAGAGGTAATTTAAGTGCCTGTGCTGCCGCTTTAGCCACTGCCATAGAAACAGCTAATATTGCATTAGCACCAAGCTTTGATTTAGTAGGTGTCCCATCTAGTTCAATCATTGTTTGGTCAATCTTGGCTTGATCAATGGCATTCATACCAATAATGGCTTCTGCAATAATATTATTAACATTATCAACAGCTTTTGTCACACCTTTTCCCATATAACGAGAAGGATCTTCATCACG